>CBDUQW010000095.1:0-12143 GCA_965369625.1 uncultured Thermoplasmata archaeon
GCGACGACACGCTCCCCGAGGTCCACGGCGAGGACCGGTGCGTGAGATGGAATTGTGGGAACGGGAGCATCCTTGGAAACGACTATGTGGAGATGGTACTCCTCCCCGCGCTTGATGAGCTGGCTGTCACAGACCTCGCATTCGGCAAGGAGCTTGCTGTGGCCCCTCGACATGCGAAGCGGTAGGCGGACCCTGCCGTCGGGAGTGGGAATGGATGCGAACCATGGCGCGAAGGCGCCTCCTGGAAGGAGCTTGAGCGCGTCCTTCGGGACCCCGACGGGCGCGTCGGCGCCCTCCTTGACCTTCCAGCCGATCTCACGGCAGTAATATGAGGGGAGGTCCGTGTGCTCGCGGAGGAATCCATAATCATGTTTCAAACCGAGGGCATCCTTCCAGGACCCCCAGAGTGCATCGAGAGCCCTGCACTTCCTCACAGTAGGTTGGAATACCTTTGCGGTAATGGTTTTCACCAACTTCATCTTGTGAATGTAGGGCATTATCCTTTAAATACCCAGACAGGGGAGGTCGGTGAAAGTGACCGCGTGGAACAGCCATGATAATGATTCACATGCTAAACAAATACAGTCAAAGAAATGGCAACTCGGCCGTTCCTCAGTAACAGAAAGTATTATTTACCGTCAAGTCTATTACCTGGTAACAGTAAAAAATAGAGGCAGGTCCCATGAATGAACGCTGATGGCCATTTGAGGAAATCGGAGGAGCTTTGGCACGCGATCGATAAGTTGGTTTCCGAGCCGGAGGAGGACGTGGTGGCCATCGTGGAGCTCGCATTCGGGATGTGCCACCATCTCATCGCCTGCGGTACGGAGCGACGGTTCGGACGGCATATCGACACCCATGCGGGCGTCTCCCGCCTCCTCAGGGAGAACGGTGCGCAAGAGATAGCCAATGCCTTCGAGCAAATGGGGACCCTGAGGCAGGGACGCTTCTATGGCGGGAAGGGGGATGGCCCGACTGTCAGGAGGGTGCTGGAGATAATCGAACTAATCCAGGGGTGGGCAACACAATGATCCCGCAGGAGATATCGGAGGCCATCATGGAGTTCGCCTTCCGGTGCGGCGAGGTGCCAAACCTCGAGACCGCCGTTCTGTTCGGGTCTGCCGTCAACGGTAACTTCTCGAAGAAGAGCGACATCGATGTCCTCCTGATGTTCGACACCGATAGGAATCCTGAGGTGGGTGCCGAGGCCGAGGCGGTCCACCGGTTGTCCGGAGAAATCTCGGCGAAGCTGTCGCTGTCCCATCCCTTCTCATTCGTCATGTACTCCAGGGGCGATGCCATCGACCGATCGCTTCTCAGGGAGGTTCTGAGGGACGGCATGGTCCTGTTCGCCCGGCCATTGGACGTGCTTGGTGTCCCGAGGAAGGGATTGAGAGCCTACGCCCTGATCTCGTACACATTGAAGGGGATGGAGCCTAAGGACAAGATGGGGCTGCAGCGCGGGCTCTACGGTTACCAAGTCGCCCGCAAGGTGGGGGAAAAGCGGTACAGGAGCTCCGCCCCGGGGCTGGTTGGGCAGTGGGGAAAGCGCATAGGACCCACCGCATTCCTCATACCCGACGAGCAGGCAGAGGAGGTGCGGGAGCTGCTCAGGGCGAGGAACTGCAGTTTCGAGGAAGTCCCGGTCTGGATTGAGACCGGGGGATAGGCCAGTACCCGTGAACATGGGTGTCTTGTGGTGCCAGGAACTTCGCATGAGAGCGCCAGCCCCCTGTTCCGCCCCGATGACGACCTAAATACTACCACCAATGCCACCTCCGAGTTCACAGACAGAGACATCTTCGAGGACGGCTTCGAGGAGGCCGACATCGACGGTGTCCGCGACTGGAAAACGAGACCGACACCAGCTGGCACCGCCAAGGACACGACCCAGTGATGATCCAGAAATGGGCGGGGCACCAGAACATCACCACCACCTACCAGTGCTACATCGCCGTGACGCCCAGGGACCAGCAGCGTGCGGACGACCTCAGACTGAAACGGCGGTCAAGGAAGAAGGAGGAGTCTTCGGAGGGTGGCCTTGACGAGAAGATGAGGGTGCTCGTGCAGCTCTGGAGGGACGGGATTCTCAACGACGACGAGTTCCACTCGAAGGTGGACAGGCTGGTGGTGTGATGGGGGACCGCGGGGAGGACAGGCAGCGGTACTTCAAGCTGACGCCGAAGGGGAGGGCGCCTGAGGTTACGATGGAGTGGCCGGCAGCTGAGATGCCATGGTACATTCGGTACGCATATGATTGGATGCTCCTCCTTATCGCCTTACCTGTGTTGTTAGCGAGGGCGATAGTGGATAGCGATGGTTTAGTTGCCTTCGGCCTGGAAGTCGTCCTAATTGGCATATTCTTCATGTGGCTCGTTACGTTGCCACCGGAGCAACGCTAGAGATAATAATTAAGAGGCGAACAACCGTCAAGAACCGCATAAGGGTTGATGAGCTGAAACCCGGTATGTGTTATAGGATTGATAGTCTCGAGGCGGGCACAAGGGGATTCCAACCGCCAGAATCCTGGCTCACGCGTTATGGTGCAGGTTGGCCGTGTTTAACGGATTCGTATTCATCGCGGCACGCGTTTGGGATTGCCGAGGATACAGATTCTCCATCGCGGCCGCTTGGTCGTTCAGGTTAATACCTTGGTAATGGATGGTCACCCGGGGGTCGCTAGCAAGATACCTGACGAATTCGATGTATCGGTGCAGCTCAAGGAGTGAACGTAATTAGCGGCGCACTCTCATTCTTTGAGCACCCAATAGCTATGGGGTGATAGGGAAGGGTGGTTCCAATCCCTCCATAGGAAAGGTCGCTGCCATCCGAATCTCGATGCTCTCCCACTTCCCCTGGTCGATGAGCGCGCAGGTATCAATTGCCCCATGAGAGTTGAACAACACGAGAGGGAGCTCGGAGCCATCGATAGTTCGGGTGTACTGATAGTTCCCACCCGTCACCGTGAACTCCTCGCGGACCAGTTCGGCATGGTGCATTTGATCTTCCGAATCATAATACCGAGCTTCGATGAGAGCGATATATGTCCCGAAGGCCCTTGTCATGTCGAAGGTCACAGTAATCTGTGGGACCTCAATGTATTTATTGAAAAACATCGAGTCGCATGGTCCCCCCCCTCCGCTCCTTTGCACATCCCAATCTCGTCCTAAGGTCCTGGAGGTCGCGGTGTCCAGGTGTTGCACTCCAATAACGACCGTTGTGTTCACAACCAGACCCGATTCGCTCTTCAAGGTCATCGTGACGTTGTACCAACCAGGGAACTCATAGGCATGGGTGGGATTTCTCTCGTCGCTGTGGTTGCCGTCATCAAAGTTCCATTCGACCCTCTTGATGTCGCCCTTCGAACCATCAGAAGAGAACGTCACGAGCTCTTCAGTCCTCACTATGGCCCTGTCAGATTGGGCTACCGCTATCAGCTCCTCATCCTGTCTGAAAAGGGAGGAGGTCGCAGATATCCCGATTACTGAAAACACTACCAATATGACAATAAGTATGGCAACATACCTCTTATGTTCGCGAACCCAATCGAATACCTTTAATCCCAAACCCATCTCCTCTACCCTTACCTAATAGTCCGAAACTATAATGTCCATTGTTCCTTATAAATTGTGGCAGTATCATGTACTGAGCTACTAAACTAGGGACCTCGCAGTATAGCTCAATATGTCCGACAATACTGATAATGTCCGATTTTCATAATCTACAGACACGAATTAACCAGTTTGTCCGATAATCCTTATTTACCGAACGTCGGGCAAAGGATTAACTTGGACCGAGGACTAATACCCTGACCCAGGAGGACCCCGCCTGACAGGAGATGACCGATTCCGACCCGCTGACACACCCCTAGAGCCTCCCCTCGAGGTGGAGCCCGTGGGGGAGCCCGAGGTGGACAGGTGGGGCGGCCTGCCTCCCGTGGGCGAGAGGCCCATCGGCAGACCCAAGGACTACGCCCTCGAGGTGGTGCTGGTCTTCTTCGTCTGGCTGGCGGTGTGGACGGCGTACCGCTACCTCCGGTCCCTCTCGGAGGTGGACGAGACGGCCCTCGGGCCCGTCCTCTCGGTCATCGCGCCCGTGGTGCTCACCCTCTCCATCCCCCTCATCTGGTGGCGATTGCGGAGGCGCGAGCGGGGGATCCCGTTCCTCATCACCCGCAGGCACCTGTTCACATCCATATTCGTGGCCTGCGTCGCGGTGATCGCCTTCTTCATATTCTACTACATCTCGTACCCCGTCCTCATCAACATGATGGGCATCGAGACGACGGAGGACCTGTCGTTCTGGGCGATATGGCGGGCCGAGTCCGCGGCCTGGCTCATCGCCACCACGCTGTTCTACATGGTCATCGTGGGGCCGGTGGAGGAGCTGTTCCACAGGGGCTTCGTCCAGGACCAGATCAACCGCGGCTACGCCCCCTACGTCGGCATCCTGGTGGCCAGCGTCGTCTTCGTCCTGGGCCACGTGCCAATCGACTTCATGGTGTACCAGCTCAGCCTCGCCGAGTGGGGCCTGCGCTGGTGCAGCTCCTTCCCCTTCGCCATAGGCATGGGCCTGTTCTACCACTGGTCCCGCAACATATGGGGCGTCGCGATCTACCACGGCCTCTACGACTGGTTCCTCAGCGTCAACAACCTGGAGTACGGGTTGATGGGACCGGAGTACGGACTGGGCGCGACCTACGTCATGTTCATCGTGTGGTTCGCGGCCGAGATGGTGATCATCGTCCTCTTCGCCTACGCCGGTTACCGGCTCTGGTGGAAGGGGGACCGACCCTCGGGGTCCCTGGGCTTCCTGGTCAAGGGCGTGTCCCTGTCCAGACCGCCCGAGCACAGGATGCTCCATCGTGCCAGGGCATTCCTGGCCAAGAGGCGCATCGTGGGCTTCGCCACCAAGGTGGACCGCTCCTCCGGCTGGCGGCCCGAGATCATGGCCCTTGGACTGGTCTTCATCGTGCTCTCCGGCAACCTGGTCCTCACGGGTGCCCTGGGCACCGTCCCCACCTCCGGCATGGTGCCGGGTCTGGGACCGTACGTTCCAGACGGCGACGGCGGGAAGCTCATGACCCTGCCCCTCGAGGCGGAGCACGAGTACATCTACGAGGGGGAGACCCAGGACTTCCCCTACATGTACACGGACGACCACAGGTACGCGTACATCAACGTCACCCTGACATGGCAGGACGAGGCCCCGCCTGCGAGGTACACCAACGAGCCCGACACCTTGAGGGTGGAGCTGCAGGTCGACGACGGCTCCGGGTTCAAGACCCTCGCCTCGGACGGCTCCTCCACAGGGACGGTCACCCTGCGCTGGGCCTCCCAGGACCTGGACCGGCTCGATACAGTTATGATCAGCGTCACAGCGGTGGAGTGCGGGAACATGGTCCCCACCGTCAACCCCTTCGGCCTGCGTGAGCGCGCCGACGCCGGCAACTCCTACGACCTCGAGGTGGAGCTCACGGTGGTCGAGGAGTAGGACCCGCGGACCGGCTCACCAGCCAGGCACGTGTCTCTGGTAGGCCCTCTCGAGCAACTCCAGTTCATCTGGTGGGAGGCTGCATTCCCTCGCACCCACGTTCTCCTCCAGCTGGCGGGGGTTCTTGGCCCCGGGTATCACCACCACGTTGGGGTCCTTGAGGAGCCAAGCGAGGGAGGTCTGGGCCATCGTCCGGCACTCGGGCCTGCCCACCTCCCCGAGGACCTCGAGGAAGGGCGCCACCCTCCGCAGGTTTCCCCTGGAGAACCTGCTGTTGAACCTCCTGATGCCCCCGGGCCGGTTCCCCGGGTGGTACTTGCCGGTCAGCATGCCCATGGCAATGGGGCTGTAGGCGATGATTGTCACCCCCTCCTTGCGGGCGTGCTCCACCATCCCCGTCCGCTCGGGCTTCCTCTTGATCAGGTTGTAGTGTATCTGGTTGGAGACCACGTCCTCCCGGGAGAGGTAGGACCGGGCGGCCTCCAGCTGCTCGATGTTGAAGTTGGAGACGCCGATGTGCCGGACGAGGCCCTCCTTCACCAGGCGCTCCATCTCCCGCATGGTCCCGCGCAGGGACATGAAGGGGTTGGGCCAGTGTACCTGATAAAGGTCCACCTCCTTGAGGCCCAGGCGCTCGATGCTCCTTCGGGCCGCCCCGCGGATGGAGCGGGAGAGGAGGTGGAGGGGGAAGTACTTGGTCGCGATGACCATCTCCTCCTCCGTCCGGGCGAGCAGCTCGCCCACGATGCGCTCGGACTCTCCGTTGCCGTAGACCGATGCGGTGTCGATGAGGTTGACGCCGCTCTCCACCGCCTTCCACCACGTCCGCTCCAGGTCGTCTCGGCCGTAGCCCTTGCCGTAGCCCCAGACCCGCTTGGCGCCCCAGGCCCAGACGCCGAGGCCGATCTCGCTGATCTCGAGGTCGGTCCTGCCCAGCCTCCTGCGGCGGATGGTGGGTCGCTCTCTGGTCACTTGGCTCACTCCATTGCTTGATGTGTCGCACCGGGGCCGTCGTCACCGGTCAGTACCGCTCCGCGTAGGCGCCGTACGCCTCCTCGATGGCGGCCAGCTCGGCCTCGGTCAGCTGCCAGTCGGCGCCGCCCACGTTCTCCTCCAGCTGGCGCAGGTTCTTGGCACCCGGTATGACCACCACGTTGGGGTCCTTGAGGAGCCATGCCAGGGCTGCCTGGGCCATGGTCCTCCCGTGGGCGCGGGCCGCGCCGTCCAGGGCCTCCAGTACGGGCTGCACGGCCCTCAGCGCCTCGGGGGAGAAGCGGGGCTTGTCGCCCCGGAACCCCGAGGGGGGGTCGTCGGGGGTGAACTTGCCCGTGAGGATGCCCTGCTCCAGGGGGCTGTAGGCGATGATGGCGATGTCGTTCTTCCGGTGATGCTCCACCAGGCCCTCCGTCTCGGGGTCCCGGTGCAGCAGGCTGTAGTGGACCTGGTTGCTGACGATGCGGGCGTGCTCCAGGTGGCTCTGGGCCTCCTCCACCTGCTCGACGCTGAAGTTGCTGACCCCGATGTACCTGACGAGACCGTCGCGGACGGCCGTGTCCAGCCCCCTCATCACGCCGGAGATGGGCATCTTCGGGGGCCACCAGTGCACCTGGTAAAGGTCGAGGGTCCTCATGCCGAGGCGGTGCAGGCTGCCCTCCAGGCCCTTCCGGACCTCCTCCGAGGAATCCTTCTCGGGGTACAGCTTGGACGCGATGACCAGGTCGGCCTCCGTCCCCTCGAGGAGCTCGCCCACGATGCGCTCTGATGCGCCCTTGCCGTAGATCTCGGCGGTGTCGATGAAGTTCACGCCCGCCTCCAGGTTGGCCCGCCAGACCTGGTCGATGTCGGCCCGGGTGAAGTCCTTGCCGTACGTCCACCAGTTGACCTCGCCCCACTGCCAGACACCGAGGCCGACGGAGGTCACGTCCAGGTCGGAGCCTCCCAGTCGCCTGATGTCGCTGATGCCTTCGTGGTCGCCCGTTGTCAGCCCTCCAGACAGTCGCTGGACCTGTGAGGATGACCGAATAGATGAAACTTCTCCCTCGTGTGACGGGGGCGGGAACGCATTCCCGTGGAATCATTTTATTATATCTTCATCGGTATGGTGGAGAGGGAATCGGCCCTGGGAGGCAGCCAAGATGTCCGTGGACAGCGTCCCTGAAGGGACCTACACCGGTGAGGAGGTCAAGCTCAGCATCATGATCGGCGGCAAGGCCGGGTACGGCATCGTGTCCGCGGGCGAGATCCTGGCCCGGGCCTTCAGCAAGTGCACTCTCCACGTGGCCGCCTACTCGGAGGTGCCGTCCCTCATCCGCGGCGGCCACAACACCTTCCAGATCTGCGTGTCCACCCACAAGGTCCACTCCCTGTGGCAGGCCCTGGACTTCCTGGTCGCCCTGGACCACCTCACCATCGACCTCAACGCCCTCAACGTCTCCCCCGGCGGGTCCATCGTCTACGACTCCGACACGGTCAGGTTCGACCAGTCGGACCTGGACCGGGACGACCTGACGGTGATGCCCGTTCCCCTCAGGTCCCTGGCCGAGGAGCACGGCATCGCCGACATCATGCGCAACACCGTCGCCCTGGGGGTCTGCGTGGCCCTGACCAACTACAGGTGCGAGGCGCTGCATGAGGTCCTCCGGGAGCACTTCAAGCTCAAGGGCGAGAAGATCATCGAGGCCAACATCCGGTCGGCGAGAGCGGGCTACGACTACGTGAGTGAGCACTTCCCCGACACCCGCATCATGGGACTGGACGGCCAGGTCTGCGGCCTTCCCCACGTGGTGATGACGGGCAATCAGGCCATCACCTTCGGGGCCCTTAAGGCGGGCATGACCTTCTACTCGGGCTACCCCATGACCCCCGCGTCCCCCATCCTGCACCAGCTGGTGCACCTGGAGGAGGACATGGGGATAGTCGCCAAGCAGACGGAGGACGAGATCTCCGCCATCATGATGGCCATCGGCGCCAGCGCCGGCGGGGCCCGCGCGATGACGGGCACCTCGGGTGGCGGCTTCTGCCTCATGTCCGAGACCCTGGGCCTGGCGGGGGAGGCGGAGGTCCCCCTGGTGGTCATGCTGGGACAGCGGCCTGGACCCGCCACGGGCCTGGCCACCCGGACCGAGCAGGCGGACCTGCTCTTCGCCCTCCACGCCTCCCAGGGGGAGTTCCCCCGGGCGGTGCTCGCGCCAGGCGACCTGAACGAGTGCTTCCGCCTGACCTTCGAGGCCTTCAACCTCGCCGACAGGTACCAGATCCCCGTCATCATCATGGGCGACCGCATCCTCAACGAGGGGGTGCACTGCGCCACCCGCCTGGAGGACGAGGGCCTGGAGGTGGACCGCGGCAAGCTCCTCTCCGAGGAGGAGGCCCGGGCCCTCGTGGACGAGGAGGGCTTCCGCCGCTACGCCATAACCAACGACGGCATCTCCCCCCGCGCCCTGTGGGGCCACAAGGGAGTGGTCCAGACCTACAACGGCAACGAGCACAACGAGTACGGCGACACCTACGAGGGGAGGCGCAACCGGCGGGCCATGATGGGAAAGCGCATGTACAAGATGAGGGCGCTGGCAAAGGACGTGCCCCTGCCCATCCTGTACGGCCCCGAGGACGCCAGGGTGACCCTGGTCGGCTGGGGCTCCACGAAGATGCCGGGGCGCGAGGCCCTCAAGATGCTCGGGAAGGAGGGGCGGGACTCGGTGGCCTACATCCACTTCCCCGGGATCTGGCCCCTGCAGTGGGACAAGGTGACCCGGCTCCTGGAGGACCAGAAGCGCCTGGTGGGTGTGGAGACCAACTTCTCCGGCCAGTTCTGCGACCTCCTGGCCGGTCACGCGGGGGTCCGCATCGGCGACCGCATCCTCAAGTACGACGGCCGGCCCATGACCCCCAACTACATCATCAGGATGCTCAAGGGGGTGATGGACTGGTGACGCCCAGGGACTTCAGGTCCCGCATGCCCATCGACTGGTGCCCCGGTTGCGGCAACTACGGCATCATCAACGCCCTCAAGCGGGCCCTGTCGGAACTGGACATCGGACCCGACGGCGCCGTGGTGGTGTCGGGCATCGGCTGCTCGGCCAAGCTGCCCCACTTCATCAACCTCAACGGCTTCCACACCATCCACGGCAGGGCGCTGCCCGCCGCCACGGGCATCAAGTTGGCCACCGACGGCCTGCCCGTCATCGCCGTCACCGGGGACGGGGACGGCATGGGCATCGGGGGCACCCACTTCCTCCACACCGCCCGCCGGAACGTGGACATCGTCCACATCCTGCACAACAACGCGGTGTACGGCCTGACCACCGGCCAGGCGGCTCCCACCTCCCAGCGGGGGCAGAGGACGAAGACCACTCCCCGGGGCGTGGTGGAGGAGCCCATCCAGCCCGTGCCCATGGCCCTGGTCAGCGGCGCCACCTTCGTGGCCCGCACCTTCGTCGGGGACCTGGACCACTGCGTCGAGACCTACAAGCAGGCCATCCAGCACAAGGGCTACGCCCTGGTCGACACCCTCCAGCCCTGCGTCACCTTCAACAAGATCTACACCTACGACTTCTACAACGAGCGGGTGTACCACCTCAAGGACGAGGGCCACGACGACTCGGACATGAGGCAGGCGATGCTGAGGGGGTACGAGTGGGGCGACCGCATCCCCTTGGGTCTGTTCTACCGGGAGGAGAGGCCCACCCTGGAGGACGAGCTGCCCGGGCTCCAGAAGGGACCCCTCAACAAGCGGGACATCTCCAACGTGGACATATCCCACCTGGTCAGGCCCATGATGTGAGGTCCCTCGACCCTCACGACCCCTCGCCGGCGAGGGCGTCCTGCACCAGGTTGGCCAGCTCCGTCGCGTCCACCTCTCCGTACAGGTGGCCCACGGGCTCGCCGTCCCGGAAGGCGATGAAGGTGGGCGTGCTCATGACCTCGTAGGCCCAGACCAGGTCCTCCTCCTCTTTCACATTCACCCTATAGAAGGCCACATGGTCCTTGTGATCGGCCATCACCTGCTGGAGGCGGACCTTCATCACCTCGCAGACCGCGCAGGTGGGGGACCAGAACTCCATATAGATTTACTGGTAAAAACACCCTCCGCACAAGTCATTCATTACAGGAAAACAAAAGGGAGATAACCCCAACGCGATTGGTCACATTGGGGCTTAGGGATACGAGAGATTGTAGCTCTCGACAATCAAGAAAGAGTGAATTTAGTATTTCTAAATATCGTTACAGCAAAGGTAACTATCCCCCGTTGGTGGCGAGAATCTGAAATTACATTGATTAATAATTTTCTATGTAAAGAATCACAATGTAAAGAATCACAAGGACACAAATAGTCAAGGTAATTTCCCACTAACCTTTTTTATGATACCCGAATGGATTGTGCGAAAAGGTGGATTTTTTATGTGCTCTCATTGCCAATTCGCCGATGATGGCCGTCCCCGATAAGGCCCTCTGAAAAAATTTTATCAGTAAAAAACGCGTTTTACGGGTCCGATCGATAATTTGAAATGAACCCGATTAAGCGGGACCTATCAACCCCCAATCGGGACCGTTACTCCAGCATTGAATGGGTCATCGAATATGGATCGATCCTTCAAGTCTATGGAAATTCAACGAATGTAATAGGTGGACCCCCTCTGTCACTCCCTCTCCAAGGCTACGGATCAGCGACACGTGCATCTCGGAGGGCGTGTCCACGAGTGGTTACTCCGACATCTTCGGGAAGGGCGGCCGCGAGATGCTGAGTACGGTGGAGCTCAGCCGTCAGCAACGGTACCTCCTCGACGGCCACCTCCAGCAGCTGGACCTGCTGGTCTCCCAGGCCAAGGACGTGGAGAGGGGATTGGCGAAGATGGCGCAGGAGGACCCGGCAGCGAGGTCGCTGATGCACATCAAAGGCATCGGGTTCTACAGCGCCCTGGTGATCCTGAGCGAGATCGGCGACATCACCAGGTTCCCCACGGCGAAGCACCTGACCTCGTACGCGGGGCTGGTGCCGCGGGTGCACCAGAGCGGTGACGTGGCCAGGACGGGCCACATCCACAAGGAGGGTCCGAAGCGTCTGAGGTCCATGTTGATCCTGTGCTCGACCGCTTCGGTCAGGGGCTCCGGCAGGTTCCAGAAGTTCTACAAACGGCTGAAGAAGCGTAAGGGTCACAGCAAGGCGATCGTCGCCACCGCGAGGAAGATGCTGGCGACTGTGTTCGTCCTTCTCACGCGGGGATGCGAGTACATTGAGGTCGACGAGAGGAACACCAGGAAGAAGATGATGAGGATGGACAGGATTGCCCGGGAGATCTCGGATGTCGACATCGAGGCCTCCTTGTCCAAGCTCTCCGACAACGCAAAGGAAGTGTTAATGGGTGAGAGAAGCATTACCAATACAGGATAGGCTGTCTTTCAGAGAAGCATGCTACGAGGCATGCTACCAAGAACATGTTAATAAACCTATCTGAATCTATGAGTAACGGATTACAATTTTAAATAAAAAAGAACCAGATTGAGTTCTATGTCTATTCTCTCTTGGAGTGGTCCTTGGTTTCTTTCTTCTGGCTTGATGAAAGGGATGCCGAAGATAACTATACTATTTACATGACTGGACCTTTGCGATGTCAAGCCTGTCAAGGTGGCGGGCACCACGTACCAGGCTC
>CBDUQW010000096.1:0-12113 GCA_965369625.1 uncultured Thermoplasmata archaeon
CTTCAACCGCCTCTCCCATTTCATCGAGTACAAGGCCGCCTGGGCGGGAGTGCCCGTCATCAAGGTCGACGAGGCATACTCGTCCCGCGAGTGTCGTATCTGCCATCAGGACGGGAGGCGACCGAGCCAGGGTCGCTTCGTATGTACGTCCTGCGGGGAGTACAATGCTGACCTCGGCGCTGCTGTGAACATTGGCAATAGGGCGTGCGCCTACATGGCCATCGCCGGGGTGCCTGGTATTGCGCCCTTGAGGGGGACATCGAGCCCCCAAGTTCAGTGTGACACGATGTCATGCTAAACATATACCTCACCTTATCATCGTACCCCTGGTCGCGCTTGTCGAGCACCCCACAGCCCGCGTTGTCGAGCATGCCACGATCGACCCCAGGCCCCCTCCCCTGTCCTGGCAACGAGGCCGCGCGGGTGCGCGGCTGAGGCAGCAGCATTTCATGCAGCAGGCGTCTGCATGGGGCCCCGGGAACCCACCTGCGCCTCGACCACCACGTGCTTGCGGACGTGCTCCTTGGCCGGGGTGGCACGGGGGGGGGGCGATATAATCCCGGTTGTCAGGCGCGTTGCGATCATGGGATCCTCTTGGAAAAAGTAACTGTCTCCCATTGCCAGGCACCTCGCAATTGACATCGTCCGGTGCCGTTCGCCCGGTCCCTGGCCCTCTCCGCACGCGTACATATAAAAACCACAACAAAATACTTATATTGCTATTTCTATACTGATGGGTGATGCTCATGAAGGTCCCCCAGAAATTCTCTGACCACGTGCTCGAGAGTGAGTACGTGACCGTTGACGAACTGGTCAGCGAGCTCGACCTGAAGGAGCTTACCGTGAGGAACTACCTGAGCAGGATGAAACGCGAGGGGCTCCTACGGAGGGTCGGGAGGGGCAGGTACGCCGTCGATCGCGGTGTGGGGTCCGCCCCTCAAGTGCCACGGGCCCTCGACCTCATCCTCTCCACGGTCATCCGGTCGTTCCCCCAGCTGGACCTTGTGGCATGGTCCTCGTCCATGCTGTCGCAGTACATGCACAACGTTCCCGGCAGGGACCTCTACGCGATCGATGCGCCCAGGGAGGTGGTCGACCGGCTCGCGGACCACCTGGCGGCGCACGACATCCTCGTGTTCAAGGACCCCGGTCCCGACCCCCTCGACATGTACGCATGGTCGAACCTCGAGGTCGTCTTCCTCTTTGGAAAGGGTGAGACGGTGGCCTCGGTCCCCCTCGACCGCTACATGGTGGCCACCCCAGAGAGGGTCTGGGTCGACCTCTACTTCCTCTGCACCAGGCGGGGGCTGGCCTTCCCTCTCGCGGAGCTGGGGGTGGTCCTCACGAACGCGTGCCGTTCCGGTGCCTTCTCCGTCGATCGCATGTTGATGTACTCCAGCAGGAGGGGCCTGAGATCGGAGGTCCTCGTGATGCTATTCGAACTGGGCAGGGCCAATCCGGACGTGGGGTCCCTGAGGGACGTCCTGCCGTACGGGGAGAGGGCCCTTGGATGGGTGGAGCAGGTCGTCATCGGCGGCTCGGAGGGATGGTGATGGCGGACGAGGATCGCCTCGTTGGGGATCCAGCATCCTTCGACCCGGAGAACCTGACCCGGGTCAGGGGAGGAAGGGGCATCGGGGATGCCCTCAACCTCGAGAGGGCGCTCTGGGCCCTCGAGTACGCAGCCCAGCTCGAGGGGGCTGGGTTGGACTTCGTGCTCAAGGGTGGGACCGCCGTCCAGCTGGTCACCGACCCCTCCTGGCCCAGGTTCAGCATCGACGTGGACATCTGCACAGGCGCGACCAAGGATGAGCTGGAGGAGGTCCTGTCATCAATCTCGGAGAGGTTCGTGTCGGGTTTTGAGTTCCAGCCGAGGAAAAGCAAGAGGTTGGACGCCCCGTCCTTCATCAGCTACAGGATCACGACGCCGCCGATCGGTGGTCCCCCCCAGGGTATCCTGCTCGATGTCCACCTGTCGCTGCCAGGCCTTACGACCCTGGCGACCCCCCTGAGGAGCTTCTTCTACGATTCTCCAGCATCCGTCATGACTCCCTCGACCGGGGGTCTCCTGGGAGACAAGCTGACCACGATCCCCTCCAGCACCGTGGGCCGCCGTATAGTCGATTCCCGGCAGGGCCTGGACTACGCGAAGCACGTGTTCGATATCCACCGTCTTGTCAGGAGCGGAGCGGAACCCGGCCACGTCAAGGAGGGCTTCGAGACGGTCCTGGACGATCAGAACAGGCTCAGGGGAACGGAGTTCGGTCCCGAGGAGGTCGTCCGTGACCTGGTGGCGACGTGCCAGGCGATGGCCACGATAGTGAACCCCCGAGGATGGCGACCTGCTTGGTCTCCGCCCCTCGTCCACGACCTGGAGTACCTCCGGCGGCTGTTCAGGAGGGGGGTGAAGGACCTCAGGCCCTTTCTGACGGGAGGTGTGGTCTTCGGAGCGGACGAGTTCGTGACCGCCGCGGGCGAGGCTGCCCTCATCGCGTTGTCCCTGCGATCGGAGGAGGAGGTCAGTAGGACCATAGACACCATCGTGGATAGCGGGTACGCTCGGAGGTCGGTCGAGGAGTCGATGGGATCGCTCGGGGAAGCGGATGCCGATACGGCGTGGTTCGTCGATCTCGAGGGGGGGCTGTTCTCCCGCGATGCCCTAGGCACCTGGTCCGAGGTCGTCCTGCGATCGACACATCGATAGGCCAGGGTCAGGGGATGCGACCCGTGCGCGGGTGGGGGGGGTTTTTATAGTTGAGGATTGGGATCGGTCATCCGGAATGAGGTCACCGCCAAGGAGTGTCCCGGGGATTTCCTCGATGCCCTGGATAGCCACATCGAGATCTTCGAGTACTACGGTCACGGTGAGATCCTCCGCCCCTTCTTCGGTGATGCGGAGATTCGTAAGGGGGAATCTGAAGCGGTCGTGATCTCGTTCATCCTCCACGGGAGGGGGGAGCGGCACGTCCTCGTCATCGACGAGAGTCCGGCAAGGAGGTTCGTGGGAGGCAGGTTCCCGGTCCTGGTGCAGTACCTGACGGGGACCGTCGGGTTCCTTGAGAGGTCCACGGCGGTGCGGAAAATCTTTACCCCCGGTGAGGCAATAGAGATGCTGAGAGCGATACTCGTATCGGGCTTCCGGGTCAATCCGGGGATGGTGCGAGAGGCGATCGAGAGGCTGGAGGTGACCTGAGTTGGCAAGTATCGATCTGAAGGAGTCGATATCCGACAAGGAATCCGCCTTCAACCTGAAGAGGTTCAGGATGGCCAGCCTCTCCCTCGAGGGACCGATACGGACTGTGGACTCGAGGCATACAACGAAGCGCTCGCTGGAACGGGAGTTACCCAACCTGGGTCCCGTCCTCATCGAGACCTCGAAGACCGTCGCCGCGGACGCCGTCCGCTCCGTTGTCGGTTCGACGGATCCGGCAATGCTGAAGCGCCACTTCGGTTACGCGAATTGGTACTCGGAACACGAGAATGCGGTCAACCTCACGTTCAAGTTCAATCCTCTAGTCGAGTTCGACAAACTCGAAAGGATCACGGGGTACTTCGACCACTATTACCAGTACTCAGGGACCTTGCTGATGGTACCCAACGTGAAGCTGAGCAGGAATATCTACGAGGGGGGCAAGAAGGTCGGGGTTCAACAAATCATCGGGGCCGAGGACTTCAGGAGGTACGTGTCCGAGGTCCACGAACTTCTGGATTACCGGAACAAGAAACCCATCTTCGTGCCGCTCAACATGAACCTCGACATCAAAGCGACCGAGGAGCTAGCCGATTTCTTCATAAGGCAGGGGTTCACGAACGTCTGGGTGGACATGGAGGCGTCCTCGACGGCCGACAAGCGTAGGGCTGCGCTGCTGAGAACCTTCGTCAGGAGGTTCGACGAGGCTGAGAGGTTCGACGAGCTGGTACTCTACATGACAAATATCAAGCGGGAGATACTCGCGCATCCGAAGGACGCACATAGCCCGTCATCGGATGTGCTCGCCGCCGTCATGGGGGCCAACATCATCGGTGTGAACAGGGCGCCGCAGGTCATGTTCCCCAAGGGAGCTACTCCACCGCCGTCGCCGCCCCCCGGTGAGATGCTGTCCCACAAGGCGAGACTGCTGGATGCGTCAAGCTACTACTACACACGACTGGACGCCCTGGAGATGGACGAGGAGCGCAGGAGGCGGCTGTACAATAAGAAGGAGAACATCCTGAGCAACACCGTCCTGCTGAACCAGGAGCTCAGGGAGCAGGCGAGGAGGTTCCTGGAGGAGCTCACCATCAGGCCGTACATCTCCGACAAACCGATGGTCAGGGAGTTTCGGGACGGGATGCTGATGGACCACCTGTTCATTGAGGAGGCGAAGGTCTCTCCCGATGACTGGTTCTGAGCCTGCTTAGATCGACCTGACATGGCACCCGGTCGCTCCTCGCATTGTGTTTTGCTCACTACCAAGCACGCCACAACCATCCTTGTATCGTACTGTACCTGACTGGTCGATCCCTCACGTTTAAATACCATAATTCCGAATATTACATGATAACGGGAGTGAACGAATTGGAAATGCCCATAGAGTTGTATCAGGCCCTTCAAAAACAATTGCAACAGGCAGGTGTGTCCTCCGATCTGTTGTCTCGAGGTAACCAAGAGACACCTGATGGAGAGATGGGTCTGAGATTGAAGGGTAAAGCGATCGACATGGTCCAGGTCAGTTTACCGGTGCCTGTCGATGTCCCTCCCGAGGTTGAACGTTTTATCGGTGATGTGGCTAGTGTTATGCCCAAAGGGAGAAAGAGGTCGTCAGGCCTTGATGAAAGAATGTTCAACTATTTTCTCAAGGGGTATATGTTTAGCATGATATTCTGTGTCATGATTTTCTTCCATGGTCACATTCTTCGACCCCCCCTATCTGGGTATTTAAAGGACAATGCCCTACTATCGTATGATGAAGTTGATGAAAACCATCACGGCAAGGGTATACAATCCTACCGGAAGGAAGCGTAGGGCCCTCGATGGGCTCTGGAGATCCTGGAAGGACGCACTTGGGTTGAAGCGTGATTACGCGTTCCTCCGTGAGAATACCGACCTTCCCTCATATTACTGCCGCGATCTCCCATGGAAGGTAAAGGAGGGCGCCGACGCCCCTGTCGGGGTCCCGAAGGACGCCCTCAAGCTCCTGCCAGGAGGCGCCTTCGCGCCCTGGTTCGCATCCATCCCCACTCCAGACGGCAGGGTCAGCCTCCCGCTCCGCATGTCCAGGGGCCACAGCAGGCTCCTCGCTGAATGCGAGATATGTGACAGCCAGCTCATCAAACGCGGGAAGGAGTACTACCTCCACATCGTCGTTTCCAAGGACGCTCCCGTTCCCACAATTCCATCTCACGCACCAGTCCTCGCCGTGGACCTCGGGGAGCGTGTCATCGCGACGTCAGTGACGCTCGTCGATGGCGCCATCACCTCCCCGGGGTTCCACGGCAGGGAGGTCCGCAGCATTCGCAGGCACTACGCCTGGCTACGCAAGCGGCTCGGGAGGAAGAAACTCCTCCGGGTCATCAAGCGTGTCGGCCGCACCGAGCACCGGAAGGTCGATGCCAGGCTCCATGTCATCGCGGCCAACCTCGTCGAACGGGCGAGGGAGATGGGCGCGGTGATCGCCATGGGCGACCTATCCGGTATACGGAAGGGCTCGAGGGGAAGGAGGATGAACCGCATCGTGAACGCGATGCCATTCAACCGCCTCTCCCAGTTCATCGAGTACAAGGCCGCCTGGGCGGGAGTGCCCATCATCAAGGTCGACGAGGCATACTCGTCCCGCGAATGTCGTATCTGCCATCAGGACGGGAGGCGACCGAGCCAGGGTCGCTTCGTTTGTACGTCCTGCGGGGAGTACAATGCCGATCTAACCGGTGCAGTGAACATCGGCAGTAGGGCGTGCGCCTATATGGCCATCGCCGGGGCGCCTGGTACTGCGCCCTTGAGGGGGACCACGAGCCCCCAAGTTCAGTGTGACGGTACGTCGTGCTAAACAAGTACCTCAAGGGTAACCTGACCAGGAGCCCAGCTGAGTTCGATACGAGTCTGAAGGGTGAAAAGAAGGGTTTCATATCAAGGAAACTGGTCGATGTGAGCTGGACCGGTGGTCTATCTGACGATCTCACCCCTAACAGGGTCCTGAGGGACCAGCTCTTGAAGAACGGGGTCGACAATCTCAAGATTGAAGCAAAACCCCAGGCCAACTGCGTGAAGATCTCCCACATTCACCAGGTCCGCTTCGAGAGATGGAAAGGTAATGTCAGCTACACGGAACTACCCTCTATACTGAAGTTCAACACCATCGAGATGATAGCTCTGCATATCAGATCCAGATACATGGGTTGAGTGAGGCCTCCGCGAGGTCGTCGGGAGTGTTGACCACGATCCGTGATCATCCCGACCTCCGGATCACCCGGGTGACCCCTACGGGGCCCGCCCTGGCCACGCGACCCGGACGGCCAGGACCGCCATCACCATCACGGACCCCACGATTCCGGCCCAGATACTGCTGCCTGCCCCGTTGTCGGTGAACCCCTCGTCCTCGGCCCAAGAGTTGAAGGCGAGACCACCCGCGACGGAGACCACCAGCGCGCCCGCGGCGAGGGCGAGCCCCGCGAACACTAGCAGGCGCGCCCTCCGGGGCCTCGCGACGGCCACGAGGACCGCGACGGCCGCGAGGACGAGCATGATGGCGATGGCGACGACGACCACGGCGTGGAGGCCGCCGTCGGCGACGCCGTAGCTGTGCTTGACCGTCGTAACGGTGGGAGTCTCGGGCTCTAGCTCTCCAGGCGGGAAGAGCCAGACCTGACTCTCCGTCCATCCCACATCCCCCGTGGTCACGAGGACGACGGCTATCATGGCGATGGCCGCGCCTACAACGAGGAGGGTGTCGACGCCCCCGGGTAGCCCTCCGGCCGCCCACCCGGGACCCGCGGTCCCCGACTCGTCGCCTGTGGTGGCGGGGAACCCGTCCCCCTTCACCACTGCATCCCTGCCCTCGACCTTCACGGGCGGCGGGCTATGGTCCGATGACCGGGCCGTCTCTGGGTAGGGCACCGGGACCTCGGGCGCGGGCGCTGCCGGGGTCTCGCAGGGGTCGGGGAACTCCAACGGCGTGGGCGCGTCGGCGCGGCCGCTGATGGGCTCTTGCCCTTGCTGTCCAAGCTGCTCGCCCACCCATCCGCAGACCGGACACGGCCCCCCCGCGGGGAGGTTGCCCCCGCAACGCGGGCACTGCATCTCCTTCCACCTCGCCTCTTTCCTTGCATCCCGTGGTAGATAACGTTTGCTGCGAGAGGGCGGGCAAGGCGACCCCGTTGGAACAGGATGATGGCTCCCGTTGTCCTGTGCGCGACAACCGATCTTGTCGCGCACGCCACGGTCGATCCCATGCCCCCTCCCCTGTCCCGGCAAGGTCGGTGCGCGCCGACCGCGCAGCAGCAATTCATGCAGCAGGGGTCCGCATGGGGCCCCGGGAACCACCTGCGCCCCCGATGCTGGACCACCACGTGCTTGCGGTAGGGGCGTGTCTGACCATCCCTCATGGGTGGAGGGGCGAACCCCTGCTCGCACCCAGGAGGTCCTCGATCTCCCACACCCGGTGACCCTCCGCCTCCAGGTCCTCTCTCCCCTCGACCTCTAACGCCACCAGTCCCAGGGTGAGCTCCTTGGCCTCGTACGGCACATATGACGCCTTGGCCTCCAGGTCACCGAGCACCCTCTTGGCCTTTGCCTCCCGGAGCCTACTGGTCTTCACTTCAACTAGGAGCATCCTCCTCCTCTTCCCGTCTATCGCTACCAGGTCTATCTCGTTCCGCCTGCGGTCCCAGAACCACCCCACCTGGGGGAACTCGGTGGCGAGCACGGGCGAGAGGATGGACCTGACCTCGCCCTCGAAGGCCTTCCCCTTGTGGTCTCCCCATCCGGCCTCGATGATATCGTGCAGTCTCTCGTAGCTCCCCACCTCGTACAGGCTCGAGTTGGGATAGATGAACCGGAAGTAGAACCTGAAGAAGCTGTCCCTCAGGGTGTACCTGCCCTTCTTCGACCGCCGGGGGTCCTCGAGGACGGGCACCTTGTGCTCCACCAGATGCAGCACGTCCTGCAGGTCGTTGAGGTAGGGCGACAGGGAGCTGGCCTTGATGGATACCACATCCCCCATCTCCGACATTGTGTACCTCCCCTCCGCGATGGCCGCCAGGATCTCGAAGTACGTGGCGTGCTGGCGCCCGAACCCCTCCACCAGGATGTCCCGGACCTCGTTCCTGAGGGGAGCCAGGTCGTCGAGCACGAGCCGATCGAGGGTCGTCCTCAGGCTCTTGGCCTTGTATCGCTCCATCTGGTTGTAGTAGTACACCATTCCACCGAACAGGCAGAACAGGTCCACCTTTGTCTCGACCTTGCCAATCCCCATCCCGTCCAATACGTCGAACACGCTGGCCAGGCCGAAGGGCCTGAGCGTCACCACGTTGTCGGCCCTCTTGAAGAGAGGCGCCCCTCTCTCGAGGAAGATCCTGTGCATCATCCCCATGGACGAGCCAGATACGACGAGGAACGGTCCCCGCTCCTTGCCCTCCCGGTCCCATAGGTCCTGGAGGGTCGTCACTATGGATGGATCGATGGCCTCAAGCCGCTGGAACTCGTCGATGGCGACCACCGTGTCCCCCGCCTCGGTCATGAGGAACCTGAAGAGCCCCTCGAAGGAATCGAAGGAGACGTAGTCAGGTAGTCCCAGCTGGGACCGGACCTGGTCGGTGAACTCCGATAGGAGGGGCTCTGGTCCCTTCCTGTCGTCCACGTACAGGTACAGGGACCTCCTGTCTTGTATGAACCTCCGGATGAGCTCGGTCTTCCCCACACGCCTCCTCCCGAGGAGGACGAGGAAGGATGGCTTGATGGCGTCCAGCTCCTCCAGGAGGGCCAACTCCCTCTCGCGGTCATAGAACCTCATGGCATCACATAATGATTATTTCTATAATGATTATAAACATAATCAATAATAAAGGTATGCCTGGGGTCGGTGAAAGTGCTGGATGCACTATGAATGGTGAAATGATTATCATTATAATCATTGTTGTGAAGAAGACTTGTCTTGTACGCCACAAGCCGTGTTGTCGAGCACGCCACGGTCAATCCCAGGCCCCTCTCCCTGTCCTGGCAACGAGGTCGCGCGGATGCGCGCCGACCGCGCAGCAGCAATTCATGCAGCAGGCACCCGCATGGGGCCCCGGGAACCACCTGCGCCTCGATGCCGGACCACCACGTGCTTGCGGACGTGCTCCTTGGCCGGGGTGGCACGGGGGACGACACGGTCCCGGTTGGCATGGACTAGAATGATCGTTTTCCATTTCTGATCCGGCTCACTCTCCGCGCACCCCACAACCGAGATTGAACTGTATAAGACTAATCAACCAGCTCGACGACCAACCGCTTCTTTCCCTCGGGATGGATCCTGATATCGTCCCCCTTCTCGAGGTCCAGGAACTCGGCGATCTCCCGTGGTATCCTCACCATGAGGGAGTTACCGGAGTAGGATACCTTCGACCTCGCCTCGAGGCCCCACAGACCGAGCTCCTTGGCCTTCTTTTCTATCTCGTCGGACGCCTCCTCTGTGAAGAAGGCCTCGCCGCACTTGTCGCAGATGTCCGCGTCGTACTCACCGAAGTGGATATCATGGTAAGAATAGTCCGTTCGGCCTTTCACCAACTTTCCATCGCACATTGGACAATCCATCAATGTCATCTCCTGTACAGCGTTATCACTAGGTGGTTGCATGGTCTGGCCACATAGACCACTTCGATCCCCCTCAAGCGTGTGAAGATCTTGTGGCCTCTCCTCAACTTGGCTCCCTTCTTGATAGCTTCGACCGCCTCGGTTCTCGATATGCCACGCTCTATCATCCTGTCCTCGGCATGTCTGGTTGCCCTCGTCTTACACAGCAGTTTATCCACTTCCTTGTTAGTTATTGTAAATCAATGTATATTAATGTTAGTGGATATCTCTCAGACCATTGCTCTCCCCGGGTAAATAGGAAGGTCAGAGGGTCGAGTGAAAGTGAAACTAGAGTAAGGACGGATTCGGTTTTCATATTTAAGATCCTATTCTGGCCCACGAAAAGACTTACGATTAGTAAAGCAACACAACGGGGGACCTTTTCAAAAATGGATGTTCATCAGGATCCCGATCCAAATCATAGTGATCCTGACACTTGAGGATGAGCCCTTGCCTGCAGACCGGGGTCGCGCGACACATGCCCTCTAGAGACCCAATCCCAGCGTGTCCGGTGCTCGCGGGAGCGCCGGGCGCGCCGGCAAGGCATCCCGCCGACCCCCTCGATACAATGTTGTCCAGCACCCCACATCGGTAATTGTGAAACACTAGAATGTTGTCACGCATTGCACAAGAACCACGAAAATACCTACTGGTCACCCATCAAAACCTCGTTCTTGTCGAGCACTGGTCGATGGTACTTCCAGGGTACCGCTGTACGAGTCCGCACGATCCCGACGCCCGACAAAGGATCCCGGGGAGAGGATCATGAGAAAGCAATCACAACTTATAAGTATATGAACCCCCATTCATGAATTGTGGTTCACGTTCGGGTCGCACGTCGCATCTCCAAGGACATCGAGGCCAACCCCAGCTGGTCGCTGATCTACGGAAGGAGGAAGGTGGGCAAGACCTTCCTCGTCGAGAACTTCGTGGCCCACGATGTGTACTTCTCCGTCCGGGTCGATCGGAGCATCTCGGCACGGGGCATCGACATCCATCGCCTCGGCGACCTTGATGACTTCACGAGGATGGTCTCGGACCTCCTCGGCGAGGACAGGACCGTGGTGATAGACGAATTCCAGCGGCTGCCGATGGTCGTGATGGAGGACATCTCGCGGGCGCATCCCAACGGCAGGTTGATCCTCACGGGTTCCAGCATGCGGGTCGTGGAGAGGTACACCGGCAGGAACTCGCCCCTGCTCGCCCTTGTGAGACCATTCAAGTTGGACCTGATCCGCCCCTCGGATATCCTGGTATCCCTTGTCGAGCGCATGTCTCCCGAGGAGGCCGTCTCCTCGGCACCTATCCTGAGGGACCCGTGGACGATCCCCTTCAACACCTCGGGCAACCTGCTCAAGGACACCATCGCCACGCTACCATTGGTGGTCCCCGGTCTGGTCGGTGAGATATTCACCGAGGACGAGAGGGTCCTGACATCCACCTACTCGTCCATCCTGTCGATGATGGGCGCAGGAACGACCGATCACCATAGGATAGCCGACACCCTGTATCGGCGCGGTATCATCGGCTCTGGCTCCTCATCCCATGTGATCCCCTACATGAGGAACATGGTGGCCATGGGCCTCCTCGAGCGTACCAAGGTGTACAAGAAGAAGAAGCACGTCTACAGCATTCCCTCGCTCCCGATCCGTATGTACTACTACCTGGATTCCCGCTATGGGATCTCCGACAGGGCGGTGGACTTCAGGGAGGTATCCCCAGCGGCCGAGGGCCTGTTGAGAACGGGGATCGAGGAATTCGTGGGAGACCTCCTCGCCCAGATCGTGGGAGGAAGGAAGGAGGTCCTGAAGGAGGCCAAGAGGGAGATCGATGTACTGATCATGTTCAGGAAGAGGCCAGCCCTGGTGGGCGAGGTGAAGTGGGGGAAGGTAAGCAGGGGGGACATCGACAATTTCCTCGCCAAGGTCGAGGGGATGAGGTGCAGGAAGGTGTTCGTCAGCCGTCGCCGCATCGACACGGACGAGGTCGAGGTGCTGACACCCAAGGACCTGGTCGAGATGGCGGCCAAGGAATAACGGGAACCCGCGTCATCGAGGGGGTCGACCATTTATTTCCCGCACCCCGCACCTTATATTCACACGAACGTTTCCATTATTAGGATCACTATCCAAATCTTGATTCTCCGTGATGGTGGCTCCACTTGTCACGTGCGCCACGATCCTCGTTGTGGACGACTGATCGACTTGTTACGTACTCAGCAAGAACGCCGAATATGCCTACTGGCTTCCCAAAAAAAACCTGAACAGCAAAACCAGCATACATCCGTTTGTTCACCCGCAATGAA
>CBDUQW010000097.1:0-12030 GCA_965369625.1 uncultured Thermoplasmata archaeon
GTGGAGGAGGACGTCGTCGAGGTGGACATGGTCAGGCTGGGGCCCGGTGAGGAGAGGGAGCTGATGCTCTGGGTCTCCGTTCCCACGGGCGCAGGCGCTGGCCTTCACCGCCTGCGGCTCTACGTGGAGGCCCTGGGCGCGACCCTCGGGCACGTGGACCTCGAGGTCTACGTCCGGCACGTTGGCCACCTCGACCTGCACGTCCAGGCCGTGCGGTGGGTGTGCTATCCCGGTGGTCACGTCGAGATGTCCCTCGAGGTCCGGAACCTGGGCAACGGCCCTGACGTGGTGAACATCTCCGCCCTAGCTCCGGCGCTGCACGACATGAGGCTCCTTGTGGGTGGCGTGAACGCGACCTCGGTGTGGGTGCCGCGCGGAGGCTCGAGGGAGGTCATCCTCTGGGGCCACATCAACGAGGGCGCGTCCGTGGGCGGCCACGGGTTCGACGTCATGGCGTGCAGCACGAAGGACCCCACGGCGACCGCGGTCGCGAACGGGACCTTCGAGGTCGTCCTTCCGGGATTGCGGGTGGTCTTCGTCGAGCTCTCGCCTTCCCGTCCTTGGCCTGGCGACATCGTGACCGTGCGTGTTGTGCTGCTCAACGACGGGCCCCTGGAGGTGGTGAACGTGAGCGTCTCGATGGAGGGGGCGGAGATGGAGCACATCGCCATGATTGCGCCTGACGGCGAGGCGATCGCGGTCTTCACGTGGGTGCCCCTCGGGTCGGGGGATGTGACGCTGGCCGGCGTCGTCTCCTACGGTCCCGGGAACAACAGCGTGTCATGGTCCCAGAAGGTACCCGTGGGCGGGGAGGACACGACGACGAACGCATGGTGGCCGTTCATCATTGTCACGGTCGCGGTGGTCGTGCTGATCATCTCGATCACGCACCGGCACAGGACCCAGGTCTAGTGAGAATGGTATGGAGGGTCATGGCCGTCCGGGCGATCCAATGCCCGGGGTGTCATCAGCACCCCGGGGGGCCGTGGGCACGGAGACGAAGGCCATCACCCCCCGAGGGAGGTCAGGGTCACCCGGTTCGACCTCCGTAGGTACCGCTGCCAGCACTGCGGCCACGAGTTCAGCACCGTCCACCAGGACGGGACGGTCGAAGCCCAGCACCCGGTCCTCCCAGGTTGCGTCGCCCACCGATCCTGGGTCCAACGACCTCGCCTCACATGTACCCCGTCATCTCGAAGACCACCTTGCTGGCCTTCGCGGCGCACATGCCCCCGAACTCCCCCGCCTCGGTGACCATGCGCTCCAGCAGCTTGGCGTACACCTCCCCCACCTGGGAGGAGACCAGGTTGCCCTTGCAGAACACCATGAAGGTGGGCACGCCCTGGACACCGTATCGCATCGCCAGGGTCTGGTCCATCTCGATGTTCACCCGGTAGACCCTGCCCTTGTCGCCCAGGTCGGCAGCCACCTTGTCCACCGCGGGCCCCATGGTGGCGCAGACCGGGCACGTCGACGTGACGAACTCCACCAGCACGGGCACCTCGGAGCCCTCGACCAGGGTCTCCCAGTCCCTTGCCGAAATGTCCTCGACCGTCATCTCATCATCATCCCTTGTTATCCGCCCTCGGGCACACCTTCTGTCACCATCATAGAAATAGCCGTTGGTCAACCCTCTCCCGGAAGGTTCAGGGAGGGGTCACCCCAAGGCTTATCTTGACCATCGGCCCTCACGCCGACGTGCGCTTGGCCCTGCTCTCCATGGACTACCCGCCCCGCATGGCGGGGGGCACCACCATCCACACGCGAGCCCTGGCCCTGGCGCTGCTGGCGGCGGGTCACGAGGTCCACGTGGTGGCGGCCAGGGCCGACGAGGCCCCCGACGAGGAGGTCCGGGAGGGGGTGTGCGTCCACCGGGTGAGGCGACCCTACACCGCCTGGTCGGGCCTGCGCACCGGCAAATTGCTCAAGGACATCGACGTGGTCCACGGACACGGCACCTGCGCCTACGGCTTCATGCGGCTCTACGACTTCCCCACGGTGGTCAAGATGCACTCCACCTGGCGCGCGGAGACGGACCGCTACAAGGAGATCGGAGGGGGGGCCAGCCGGCTCATGGCCATGCGCACGTACACCCGTATGGAGCGCTACTGCACCCGCAAGGCGGACCACCTCATCTGCATAACCGAGGCCATCGCGAGGGAGACCCAGCAGGGCTACGGGGTGCCCCGGGAGCGGATGACGGTGGTCCACAACGGCGTGAACGTGTTCGGCTTCTCCGCCGCGGCGCACCTGCGCGACCTGACGCGGGAGCAGCTGGGCCTGGAGGGCACCACGGTGGCCTACGTGGGCCGCCTCGAGCTCCACAAGGGTGTCCACGACCTCATCGAGGCCGCCAAGGGCCTGGACGTGGAACTGCTCATCCTGGGGGACGGTTCCCGGCGGGAGGAGCTGGAGGCCCAGGCCAGGAACGCGGGGATCAAGGCCACCTTCACCGGGTTCATCGACCACGCGGACATGCCCCGTCACTACGCCGCCGCTGACATCATCTGCCATCCCTCGCTGTACGAGCCCCTGGGTAACGTGGTCCTAGAGAGCATGGCCGCGGGCAGGCCCATCGTCGCCGCGGACTCCGGGGGCCTGGGCGAGGTGTTCGAGCCCGGCACGGGCGCCCTGGTGCAGCCCGGGGACGTGGCCGCCATCCATGAGGCCCTCGCCCACCTGGTGGAGGACGAGGGCGCCCGGGAGGCCGCCGGCAGGAAGGGCCTCGAGACGGCGCCACGCTACGGCTGGGAGAAGGTGGCGGAGGCCACCCTCGCCGCCTGCGAGAGGGTGCTCGAAGAGCGGGCCTCACGGTGATGTCTGGGACCCCTCTGGCGAGGGTCCGAACCTTTATATCACCCGCAGGCACTCTCCCACATCCAGGAGGCTTTCGGAGCGTGGCTCTGGAGTTATTGCGCATCATCCTCGGCATACTCCTGATATTCGTGCTGCCCGGGACGATGCTCATCAAGGCGATGTTCCCACGACCGGGCGAGTTGGACGAGGAGTACAACGGCATCTACGTCCTCGCCCTGGGCATGGCCACCTCCATATGCCTGACCATCCTCGTCGGCTTCGTTCTGGGGTCCCTGCCCGTCAAGGACGACGGGACCGGATGGTTCGACGCGCCCCTGATCACCTGGAGCCTGGTGGCCCTCACCGTCATCTTCTTCACCATCGGCTGGTGGAGGGGAGCCTATCCCTGGCTGGGGCTTGCCAACCCCAAGCTGGCCCGGTTCCCCCTGCCCGCGGAGGCTCCCCGTGGGACCAAGCGGGACGACGAGCTGGCGGCCCGCGTCGAGGAATTGACCAAGGAGCACGACCGCCTCAAGCGGGAGGTCAAGGACCTGCTCCGCCGCGAGCGCACCCACGGGCGCAAGATGGCCAAGCACTACAAGGAGCGGCGCGAGGAGGCCGAGGGGGAGCTCGCGGAGGTCCGCGAGGAGCTGGACGACGCCAAGGAGAGGCAGTCGAAGCTCATCTACGAGGCCAAGCAGCGGGAGGAGGCCAAGCGGCGCCGGCGCCAGCGGCGCAAGGAGGAGCGGGAGAAGGACAAGGACAAGGCCTCCGAAAAGACCCCGGAGGATGCTCCCGAGAAGACCCCCGGGCCCGAGAAGGAGGAAGCGGACCAGGGGAGCGAGGGAGAAGAGGCGGACGAAGAGGCGGATGGACAGGTGGACGAGAAGGAGGGATGAGGCGATGACCGAGGAACTCAAGCTGGTCGTCGTCGTGCGCACCGACCTGGGCCTTTCCAAGGGGAAGCTGGCGGTGCAGGTGGCCCACGCCTCCGTCAACTGCGCGATGCAGGCGTACACGAAGAGGCGGAAGGTCTACGACGTGTGGTACCGCGGTGGCCAGAAGAAGATCGTGGCCAAGGTGCCCGGCATGCGCGAGCTGCTGGAGATCAAGTCCATGGCCGAGGCCAAGGGCCTCATCACGTCCCTGGTGACCGACGCGGGGCTGACCCAGGTCCCGCCGGGGACGACCACCTGCCTGGGCGTAGGCCCGGCGGGGTCCGGGGAAGTGGACCCCCTCACCGGACACCTGGGGCTGCTATGAGGGAGGTGCGACCCTGAAGGAGGACGTGAGGGTGATGGCCGTCGACGACGGCCCCTTCAGGTTCGGAGACGAGGCGGCCCTCCTGGTGGGGCTGGTGGTCAGGGGCAAGGGCTACCTGGAGGCGGTGTGCACCTCCTCCGTCAGCGTCGACCGCCTCGACGCCACCGAGACCGTCGCCGACCTGGTCAGGGGAAGCCGACAGCACTCCCAGCTCAAGGCGGTCCTGCTGGACGGCCTCACCCTGGCGGGCTTCAACGTGGTGGACATAGAGGCGTTGCAAAGGTCCACGGGGGTGCCCGTGGTCACCGTGGTGGACAAGGTCCCCGACGCGGTGGCCATCAGGGAGGCCCTCGAGGGCAGGTTCCCCGACTGGGAGGAGCGGTACCGGCTCATCTGCCAGCCCGAGACCCACTCTGTCGTCCTGGCGGACGGGGGCAGGTTGACGTGCCACGTGGCCGGGATGGACGCGGGTGAGGCCCGGGAGCTGCTCCGGGTGACCACCCTCCGGGGACACCTTCCCGAGGCGCTGCGCATGGCCGACCTGGTGGCCAGCGGGCTGCCCAGGCTGGTGGACGTCTCCGAATGGTCACGCGGCGGTCGCGACTAGGGCATGGTGACCTAGTCGATGACCTCCCACTCGCTCTCGCCGTCCATCTCCGTCTCGTCGTCGCCCTGGAGCTCGGATTCGCTCTCCCTGTCCTCGAGGAGCTGGTTGAACTCGGGGCCCGACGCCGGGGGCGGTGGCGGCGGGGGTGGCACCTGGGCGGTGTCCTCCGAGGTCGCCTCCGTGGTGGCGGCGGCGTCTGCGTACGCGTAGGTCCCAGCGGCTGCGGGGGCCTCCGCGGCCTCCGCGGCCACCTCCATGGCGAGGTCGATGTCCTCTGGGGGAATGGACCCCAGCACATCCACCTCGGGCTCCTCGGTCCCGTCGACGGGCTCGACCTCGCCGCCGAAGGGACCTGAGCCCCGGGACCTCATGTACAGCACCGCGATGAGGATGACCACCAGGATGAGCAGGATGATGATGGCGGAGCCGCCCGCGGTGGACATGCCGCCGAGGAAGTCGTTGTCCACGTCCTCCACCGCCAGGATCACCTCCACCTCCGACCTGCCCCCGTCCTCGTCGGCGACGATGAAGGTGAACCGGTTGTCCCCCACGTCCTTGTCGAGGGGGGTCCAGGTGAACAAGCCGGTCTGGGGGTCGATGTCCCCTCCCGGCCCCTCGAGGTCGAAGGTCAGGGTGTCGTTCCGGGTGTCGTCCGCCACCAGCTGCAGGCTGAAGGGCTCGTCCTCCACCACATCGTAGCGCTGGGAGTCCATGCGGAACACGGGGTCGGCGTTGGCCACCATCAGCTCCCCGGGGAAGGGGAACTCGTGCATGATCCCGTCATTGTCCAGGATGGTGAGGCGGCCCATGTAGGCGCCGTCCTCGGCGTAGGCGTGGGTGACCACCTCGCCCGCGGCGTGCTCGCCGTCGCCGAAGTACCAGATCACCTGGAACACCATCGTCCCCGGGTCCCGGAGGTCGGTGACGGAGAAGACGGCGCCCTCGCCCTCCTCCACGTCCACGGGCATGTGCAGGTCGAAGACGGGGTCCAGGTCGAGGACGGTCACGTTTACTGTGGTGGTCACGGTGTTGCCCTCGGTGTCCTCCACGGTCAGGGTGACCACATGGGTCCCTGCGATGTCCCAGCTGCCCTTAGTGATGGGGTACATGCCCTCCACATCATAGATGCCATCGTCGTCCAGGTCCCACATGTAGAAGATGATGTGGTCACCGGGCTCGTACGAGGCGTTCCCGTAGAGGGTGAGCATCTCGCCCTCGTCCACGGTGTAGGGGCCGCCCGCGTCGGGCACGGGTGCCACGTCGGTGACTAGGGCGAAGGTGTCCGCAGTGTCGGAGGTGCCGTCCTCGTCCCAGACCTCCACCGACACCTTGTAGGAACCGGGCATGGTCCAGATGTGCTCTATGGTGGCGTTCTTCGTCTCGACGTCCCACACCCCGTCGTCGTCCAGGTCCCAGCGGAACAAGACCAGGTCCCAGCCCGGCTCGATGGACCGGGTGGCGTTGAGCACCACGGGATCGCCCTCGGGGGTCATGGGCGCGTCGATGACCGCCTGGGGAGCCACGTTGACCACGCCGAAGGCGTGCACGCTGTCGGTGACCGAGCCGTCCTCGTCGGTGGCCCGGAAGGACACGTTGTACCAGCCGGGGGCGGTGAAGTGGCCCCTGAGGGTGACGTTGTCCTCGTCCAGCTCGAACTCTCCCGCCTCGTCCCACCAGACCTGGTAGTCCACGATGTCGTCCGGGTAGGAATCGAAGTAGTCGGTGAGGTCGAGCACGATGGAGGCGCCCTCCTCGATGACCTCGGTGACCCTGGTGATCGGCATGGGGGCCAGGTCGGTTATGTTCACCACGAGGGTCGAGATGGTCTGGCTCCCGTCGTCGTCGGTGACCCGGAGGGCTAGGGTGAAGTTACCGTCGTCCATGTACGTCAGGTTGGACCACTCGCCCGTCGCCTCCACGTCGAAGGTGGTGCCGTCGTAGTCCGAATCCCACTCCCACGAGACCATCTCGTCTGGCCAGGAGTTGCTGTTCGACGCGTCGAGCACGAGGCGGGACCCCTCCTGGAACAGGCTCGAGACCTCGAACTCGGCCACAGGCACCAGGTCATTGACCACCACGGTCACGGTGGCGATCACCTCGGAGCCGTCGTCGTCGGTGAGGCGGAGGGCGATGGTGTAAGTGCCATCGTCCATGTAGACCGTCTCCTGCACGGGTCCCAAGGCATCTCGTCGGAAGGTCTCGCCGTCGTAGTCGAGGTCCCACTCGACGCCAACCAGCTCGTCGGGGAACGAGGTGGAGTTGGAGGCGTTGACCGTGAAGGTGGCCCCCTCGTCCACCACCACGGGGGCCTGTATGTGGGCCACGGGAGCCCTGTCGGTGACGGTGATGGTCATCGTGGCCAGGTGGTGGCTGTTGTCGTCGTCCCTCACCCGCAGTGCGATGGTGTAGTTGCCGTCGTCCATGTACGTGTGGTTGGCGGTGACGCCCGTGGCGTCCCGGTTGAAGGACCCGTCGTAGAGGAAGTCCCACTCGTACAGGATGATGGCGTCGGGATAGGAGGTGGACCCGCTGCCGTTTGCCTGGAACTCCGTCCCCTCCTCCACCGTGGCGGGGAGGGAGATGTTGGCCACGGGCCTGAGGTCCCGGACACCGATCTGCCTGGTCAAGCTGTTATAACTCCCGTCCTCGTCGTACACCCTCAGTTGGAAGGTGTACCATCCATGGTCCATGTATGTATGGTCGGTGAGGTTCCCCGTGGCGTCCACGTTGAAGTTACCGTCGTAATCGAAGTCCCATTCGAAGCGATCCAGGGCGTCGGGCCAAGACGTGGTGCCCGTGGCGTTGAAGGTGAACTCCTGGCCCTCGTCCACCATATTGGGGTGGACCAGGACGATATCAGGTTTTAGATCGCCCACCGTTATGACCCTACTGGCGATGGATACGGACCCGTCGTCGTCGATGACCCGGAGGGCCACGGTGTAGGTCCCGTTGTCCATGAACAGGATTGTATGGTTCGGCCCCGTCGCATCCGCGTCGAAGGTCACCCCGTCGTAGTCCAGGTCCCACTCGTACGTGGAGATCGTGTCGGGGTAGGATAATGATGAGGCTCCGTCGAGGGTGATGTTCTCCCCCTCGTATGGGATGGTGGGACCGTAACCGATCCTGGCCGTGGGCCCCAGGTCCAGGACCTTCTGGGCGAAGGTCATGGTGCTCACCACGTCGTTGTTATCGGTCAGGCGCAGGGCGATGGTGTAATCGCCGTCGTCCATGTACGCGTGGTCGGCCTTGATGCCCGATGCGTCCTGGACGAAGGTGCCCGTGTAGTCGTAGTCCCACGACCAGGCCTTGTAGCCCGCGGCGGTGAACAGGTTGGTGGCGTCGAAGACCTTGAGGACGCCCTCGTCCACGGCGCTAAGGGCGGTGTCGTAGGTGTACGCGCTGGTCTGGCCTGAGTTGCCGGCCTTGTCGTACATCACGAAGTAGTACCTCACCGTGATGGGAAGCAGCGTCGCCTTGATGGAACCCGAGGCTCTCAGGTGGGTGGAGTTGGAGGTGGTGGCGGTCATGGCGACGCTCTTGAAGGAGCCTCCGAAGGAGTAGTAGAGCACGACCCTGTCGATGGAGTATTCATCGACGAAGCTGGCGGTGATGGTCACGGGGGATCCCGCGTCCTGAACGCTCGGCGAGGTATGGGCGGACAGGGTGGGGGCCCTCCCGTCGGCGAAGTACTTGTACCATTGGGTGGTGTTGATGTTGTTGGCGTTGTCGATGGCCTTGAGCCTGAAGTAGACCCAGGTGCTGTATCCAGGGGCCGGGATGGTGACGTTGACGTGGGGGTTGCCATCGGTGTACTTCACTATCCAGTAGTACGTTTCGTAGTAGCCGTAGGCGTCCACCTCGACACGGATCCGGTCGTAGTCCCTGCCAAAGTAGCTCTGGTTTATAACGACCCCCTCGGGGGTGTACGTGTTGTAATGGAGGGTCTCCCAGTTGTAGGAGGATTGGTTGTAGGCCGTCACCCTGACGTAGTTGTGGGTACCGGAGGAGTAGACCCAGAGGTAGAGGTCGCCTAGCTGATCGTTCATGTAGTAGTACCTGTAGCTGCCATACCTGGTCGAGCCCGATGAGGGATAGCGGGCCGAGGTCTCGCCGTAGTACGTGACGGAGGCCTCGTCGGCATTGACGGTGCCCGTCTCCCCGTACTTGTACTCGAACCTCCTCTTCACGTTGGCCTTGTCGTCCCAGACCCTGCCGCTGACGGTGACCGCGGTGTTCTCGTCGGGATGGTCGGGGTCCCAATCGTCGATGACCGCGCTGGGGACGTGGCTGTCCACGTCGTAGGAGTACGTGGACGAGTACGCCCAGACGCCAATGGTGTCCCGGGCACTGACGTAGTACCTCACAGTGGTGATGGTGTCATCGCTCGGAGGAGGTATGGAGGCGCTCCAACGGTCGTTGGTGCCCGCGGTGCAGTTCACCACGGTGTAGGGGCCGAGGCTCGTTCCGTACCGGTAGTAAAGCTTCGCCTCGGCCACCACGTCCGCGTCGATGATGGTGGCCGTGACCGTCACGTTGGTGTTCTTGTTCCCTGCGGTCGGAACGTTGACCACGTTCGAGAACACCGGGGCGTCTGACGTCCTGTAGGCGTACACGGTGCTCGCCGGGTTGCGGGCCGTGTTGTGTGCCCGGTCGTAGGCCTCGTAGTAGTAGTTGACCCACGTCGAGGAGGAGGTGTACGGGATGTAGGACGTGTAGTTGGCGACGGTGTTGTTGCCCGTGCTCCTCGTCATCTCCTTGTAGCTCCAGGTGGAGCCCCCGTCGAGGGAGTAGTGGATCATGACGCCACCCAGGTAGGTCTCGTCACTGACGGCCGCCCAGACATCGTAGTTGTCGGTCTGGTCGTACCCCGCCGGGCTGGGCGGGGTGCGCACGCTGGAGAACGTGGGGGAGGTTCCGTCGGTGGTGTACTCGTAAAGACCCGATTCGATGCTCAGGTTCGAGTTGTCGGTGGCGTTGATCTTGAACAGCACCCTGCACGTCGATCCCGTGGCGGGTATCTGACCACCGTAGGGCATGAACGCCCTGTGCGCTCCGAGGAGGTGCTCCGCCAGGTTGGCCTGGACGGTCGAGTTGTAGTTCCCGTAGCTGTAGCCCAGGTAGTTGCGGTTCATCAGGCTGTTGGTCATCACCACGGCTCCCCGGCCCAGGTTGAACCCGTAGGTGGTGAAGCCATGGGATACGTGGGAGGTGTACGAGGGGCTGCTCAGCGTCGACCTGATGGAGGACCAGGTCGAATAGTCTACGATGACGAACCTGCCCGCCCGGGCCGCGGTGATGGCATCGTTAACGTAGAAGCTGCTGCTCTCTCCGTCCAGGATGATGCAGTCCACGTCGGTGAACAGGGCGGCTGAGGGAGTGCCCCCGTACCCGCTCAGGGTGGAGTTCCAGGTCCCCATGGCGCTACCGATAGCCGGGATGCCAGGCCAGTATGAGCTGGTAGAGGAGCGCTTGTAGCCCGCCACCGTCAGGTTGTCCGCGTCGCTCGCCTTCGACATGACGGAGGTGTTCCACGTCGCGCCGTTGTCCATGCTGTACTTGAGGACCGCCTTCGCGATGCCCACGCTATCGGTGATGTTGGCCGAGGCGTAGATCGCGGTCGTGGCGTTGGCGTACGATGGCTCGGTCTGGGGGGTGAAGATCCGGGGCTTGACCTTGTCCACGTAGTACTTCGAGGCCGTCGTCTCGTTGGAGCCCCCCTTGGTGTCGTTGGCCCACACCTTATAGTGGACCCAGGGCGAGCCCAGGTTGGCGTCGAGGATCGCCCAGTACCGGCTGCCGGAGCTGCCCGCCGAGGCCACCTTGGTCCAGGTCGAGCCACCGTTGGTGGAGTACTTGAAGGAGACGTTCGACACGCCGTCGCCATCATACACGTCCGCACTGACGTTGACCTTCACAACGTCGTTGGGGTTCACCGGTGCGTGGGAGACGTTCTCTATCCAGGGGGACGGGTTCCAGGTGAAGTTGTGGGACGTGGTGTTGTTGTGCTGTCCCACGACGTCCGTCGCCCCGACGAGGATGTGGACCGTCGTGTTCTTGGTGCCCGGGGGGGCCGGGAGGTAGGTCCGGTACTGCCCCGACTTGGTGGTGCCACTGATCAGGCTCATGTTCACCGTGTTGGTGGTGGTCCAGCTGTCCGCCGACCAGTTGAGGTACGCCGTCTTCACCCCGCTGTCGTCGCTGATGTTGGCGTGAATGGGCATCTGGACGGCGTCATGCCTGGTGCTGGCGGGCATGGTGAAGTTCTGGATGAGGGGCGCCTTGGTGTCGATGGTGTAGTCGAACACCGGGGATTCCCGGGAATTCCCGCTGGAGTCCGTGGCGTTGAAGTAGTAGTAGACATGGTCGTTGGTCCCCGCGGCGGGGATGCTGCCGTTGAAGGTGTAAAGGCCCGCCCTGTACGTGATGTTGTAATAGATGTTGTCGTTGTCTTCGGTATCCTCGTAGCGGATGTCGAACTTCGTGTAGTGCTTCCCAAAGAAGGTGTCGTCCACCATCGTGCCGTCCCTGTGGCTGGTCGAGGTGCCAGAGACGTACTTGATGGTATCCCAGGAGCTCGTGGTGTTGTTCCAACCCCTCACCCTGATGTAGCACGTGTCGTGGTCCGCCGAATAGATGTACACGTTAAGGTATGCCAGCTCGGCCCCGCCAAGGTCGTACTCCTGGTACAGGACGGTATTGTAGCCGTAGCCCGAGTTGGGGTTCCTGTCGGTGTAGGTCGTGATGGGGTTGCCGGTACGGTTGGTGGTGACCGACGACCAGGTGGAGTTGTTGTAGCCGTAGTACAGGGTGGTGTTGGTCACCGAATCATCGGTGACGTACGCCAGAACGCTCACCGAATCGCTCGACCCAGGGTACTGCAGCGGTCGCTCGAACCTCTTGAAAATGGGTGGTGCAATGTCGGCCATGGGACCGACCTCCTGACCGTCGCCTGGTGAGCCCGTTGCCGTATCGATGTCCCCGAACGTGTCGGCTGGGATCTGAGCCAACGGGCTCAAGATAAACAACACAATCAGGAGCGTTGCGGGTAATATATTTGTTACTAAACCCCTCAAATGAATTCCTCCGGTAGGGACTGACTCTTGTACATTATATTATAGGTCGGATTTATATATTTGCCTGGTATCTGTCCGATTCGACCGATTTGCCGTCTTTTTAGAGGGATACGGTTCATTTGTGCCGGTCGGGTCCAGGGCTGGCGGTGCCCTCCATACCATCCTTTACCAACAGCCCTGAGACCGCTCCTACTCCGGTGGAGGCCTACGCCGTCTCCGGAGGGGCTTGCCGTCGGGGCCCAGAGGCGGGGGACGCCGCTTGCGAGGCTTCCCGTCGGGGCCCAGAGGCGG
>CBDUQW010000098.1:0-11672 GCA_965369625.1 uncultured Thermoplasmata archaeon
AGGAGTGCGGACCAGCGGAAGGATGGGACCGAGTTCCCAACCAAATCTTCTTCAGAGACCCTGCTCCCCCCCCAACCTGACGAGACCATATCTGACATTCCCCCCCCACTATCCCTAAACAGACCATCCGCCTCCCGTCTCCTTTTTCCCCCCATCTCGACTGTCCAGGCAACCCTTTTCTCCGATGATGGCCATGGGGAGGCCGTGAGGCCCCCCAGGTCCGATTACGAGACCATCTCCCACTACTACGACACCGTGCGAGGTTTCGGCCCCGACTACTACAGGGGGTGGCTGGACCACATCTTCCGCCACGGCGACCTGGAGGGGCGAAGGCGGGTCCTGGACGTAGGCTGCGGTACCGGCAGGTACACCGTGCACATCGCGGAACGGCTGGGAAGACCTGTCGTGGGCGTCGACCTGGCAGCTGGGATGCTGGCCAAGGCCAGGGCCAAGACGGGCGAGGGTGCGGAACTGGCGCTGGTCAGGGGCGACGCCCAGCATCTCCCCTTCAAAAATGGCTCCATCGACGCCGCCACCCTCGTCCTGGTCGTCCACCACATCGAGGACCTGGACGCGATGGCGATGAGCATCCGGAGGGTGCTCGCCCCCGGCGGTCGCGTGATGTTCATGACCCGGGACCACGACGAGATCGAGGGAAGCTACATAGCGATGTTCCCAGGCGTGCTGGAGATCGACCTGGCCCGGTTCCCCAGGGTCTCCGTCCTCGAGACGGCCCTCGGGGAGGCGGGCTTCGTGGGGGTGGGTCACGCCCGCGAGGAGAACCCTGGCTTCTCCATGACCCGGGAGCAGGTCATGGACAAGGTGGACGGCCGCTTCATATCCACCCTCACCCTCATGTCCGACGAGGAGTTCTCGGAGGCCAGGGTGGTCTTCGTCCAACGCCTCGACGAGCGCTACGGCGACAGCCCCGTTCCCACCGCATCCTTCACCTTCGTCCACGCCGACGTTCCCCGTGAGCACGTACGAAAGGCTTAAGGTGCGAAGGGCGATTCGGCCCCGGGTGTCCCCTATGGATGCGATGAAGAAGGTTCTGGAGCTGCGCCCGCCGAACGCATTGGCCAAGCTTGGCGACGACTCGAGGGTGTGCCTGCTCAACGGCAAGGACGTGGTACGCGTCCTCCGCGACGATGCGGTCATCATCGCGGCGTGCAACGCCCGCATCAAGCACGTGATCCCCGGCATCATGCGTGCGGCCGAGGACCTGGACGCCACGCTGTGCTTCGAGCTGGCGCTGACCGAGGGCGGCCTTGACGGGGGCTACACCGGCATGGACCCCAAGACCTACTGGGAGACCGTGGTGGGCTACGCCGATGAGGTAGGTTTCACCCGCCCCTTCTTCATCCACCGCGACCACACCACCGTCAAGGACACCTCCACCGAGAGGATCGAGTACGCCCGTCGCCTCCTCCGGGTGAGCCTCGACGAGGGCTACACCAGCTACTCCATCGACGCCAGCTTCAACGAGCTGCCCGACAACATCCGCATCACCGCCGACCTGGCCCGGCCCATCAACGACGCCGGCCTTGGCCTGGAGGTGGAGGTGGGCGAGATTGCCTCCACGGGCGCCGAGGGGGAGGTGACCACCGTGGAGGAGGCCCTCATGTACATCACCGAGCTGACGGACATGGGTCTGCACCCGGACTTCCTGGCCATCAACAACGGTTCCAAGCACGGCAACTACCTGCCCGGGGAGGAGGTGCACATAGACCTGGCCCGCACCCAGGAGATCTACAACGCCGTCCGACCCTTCGGGGTGGTCATCGCCCAGCACGGTATCACCGGCACCCCGCCCGACATGATAGGCAGGTTCGCCGACCACGGCATCCGCAAGGGGAACGTCGCCACCCAGTGGCAGAACCTGTGCCACGACCTGTTCCCCGAAGACCTTAAAGCGGACATCAAAGCCTGGCTCGAGGATACCGGCAAGAACATCAAGATGGCCACCGCACCCTTCAAGGAGCGCATCGACAGCATCCCTGAGGAGAACGTCAGGGCCATCGAGGAGCGGGCCTACAGGGAGGCCCGGGAGATGTTCGTCCACTTCAGGGCACCCGGGACGGGGACCAAGGTCATCGAGAGGCTGGCCGATGGGTTTTGAGGTTGAACATCCTCAGGTCTTGACATTTTCCGGGATGTCGAGCCACTCCAGGGGGTAGTGTGTGCCCCACACTCTCATGATTATCGGGTCGATGGGAACGAACCATCCATCATCGCCAATCTTGGTATAGTAGACCGTGACCTCCACGGTCTGATAGGCTTGGAACCTGACGGGAACCTCGCCCTTCATGTCCCGCTTGTCGTGGTACATGTACGCGCTGTCCCGGATCTCGAAATCGGGCAAGCCAGGCCTTGGTTTCTCTTCCGATGCCATGTTCTTGATCGAGAGGCGTATGAAGGTATTGCAGTGGTACTCCCCCTCCTGCTCGATGAAACCGATTTCGAGGAAAGTTATCAAGAAGACCGGTGTGACCACAACATGGAGGACCGTGGTGTTCTCGTTCCCGCCGCTGTCCACCACCGTCAGCGTGATGTTGTGCTCGCCTTTCCTGTGCATCGTGTGGTTGATCGAAGGGGTGTACGTCTCATCGTCAGAAGTAGTGTCGTCCCAGTCCCATTTGTAGAGGACGATGTCGTTCTCCGGGTCCGACGAGATGGACGCATCGAAGGTTAACACCTCCCCGGCGATGCAGCTGGCGGGATGGGTGGCCGCCGCAGTTGGTGGCGTCGATACCTTCGACTTGATCAGGTGCTCGGGGATGTCGAGGGAGGTGAGGTGGTACGTAGAATAGTCATCCGACTCGGACATGGTGAAATCGTCCCCCTCGAAGGTAACGTCAATGAACATCCTCCCGTGGTAGGCAGAGAAGGGATCACCCGACTCCTGGATATCCTCCAGTGGTATCGTGAGGGCCAGCGCGGCCCGCAGCGTCCGGTCGAAGCCTTCCACGTCGGTCGGTGGGACATCGATGGTGAAGTCACCACCGTCCACCTTCTGCTTATGGTGGTACATCCTGGTACCGATACCGTCGGTGAGTGTGAGGGTCACATAACCGCTGGCCTTCGTTGAGTACAGATGAAGATCATTCGACTCCGACAGTCGGACCTTAACGTCGTACTCATTGTCCTCGGGGTCGAGGGTCGCGCTATAGATTCGCACCTCATCTGGACGTAGCCATCTGCGTTCCGATTCCAAGGTCTTGCCCTCGAAGGTGAACCTGGCGAAGACGTCCCAATGGTATTCTGGGTCCTCGATGTCAGGGGCTCCATGGAAGATATCCTCGTCGGTGATGACGATATCATACCAAGTGTCCCAAACGTGAATCTGCCCCTCGCTGACCTCCACCTTGAAGTGCTTCGCCTTGATCCTCCACGACTGGTTGTATACCTCCTTCAGGTCCTCGTCGAACATGACCAGCGTAAGGTCACCGGTACGCTGGGTCACGTAGAACTCATCACTGGCGAGCACCAGCTTTATCTCCCAGGACCCGGTGGTCGGGTCATAGTCGAACACATCGATGCCAACGTAAGCAGGCAACTGCCAGTTGGGCTTCTTCTCGTCCCCATCCTCGTCACCGTCGAGGCAACCTCCGAGGGGTGAAACGAGGAGCATCACGCAGATGACAGGAAGAATCCTTCTATCGAGCAAGAACCAATGTACCCCCCTAGTCCGATCGGACAACGTACTAGGGGGATATATCGATTGTGTGTGATGTCTCCCTCATCAGTCATAATCGCGATAACCAGATCGTCCCAAGACATCCTCCTGGGTCCCGGCCGATCTGGTCTCGTCATCCGGGTCGATGTCCGACCGGGGGTCCCAGAGGACTCCCACGTCCACGTTGATGCTCGAGGAGGCGCCCTCCACGTCCACCACCGTGAGCACGACCTCGAAGGAGCCCGGGCGTGAGAAGGAATGCATCGCGAAGGGCTCGGTGGTGTACTCCCTGTCCGAGCCGTCGCCCCAGGTCCAGATGTAGAGGAGACCCTCGTTGCCCAGGTCGTCCCTGGTGCCTGAGGCGTCGAACACGTGCTCGCTGTCCGTGAACACCCACCTCTCGGCCGTCAACCTGACGTCGGGCGGGGTGTTGTCGGCGAGCAGTGCCTCGGGTATCGGCCCGGTGTTCCGCCTCGCGGTCAGGCCATCGGGGTCCTGCATGAGCACAACGCCATCGAACTCGAACCAGGCCATCACCGTCATGCACCCGCCGGTCCCGTCATCGCTGCCATTGCCCAGCCTGTCCTTCGACGGGCGGATGTCCTCGTAGAGGACCCAGGTGCGGTACCACGTGTAGCTGGTGGCGCCCCAGACCAGCTTGTTGAAGTCCTTGGCCTCGATGGTCTCGCTGTCGTTGTACATGTCGAAGCCCTGGGAATCGCGGATGATGATCCTGAGGTCACCGCTCCGCCGGGTCGACCTCATGGTGTCGTCGAACATGTAGACGTCCATGAGGATCCAGCCCTCCTCGTCGTCCAGGTAGTGGTTCTCCACCTTCACGTAGGTGGGCGTAGGCCACCAGTTGACGGTCTCGGTGATGACCTGTCGTGCGGTCTCGAAGGTCACCCTGATGCCCATCTCCATGTCGGGATGGCTCACGATGGCCGCCGTCACGTGGTCCAGGGCACTGAAGGGCACCTCGATGAGGAGGTGGGTGTCGAGATAGCCGTCCCTCCGGACGGTGATGAAGTCCTCGGGCGTCGCCTCGAGGGAGGTGTCGAGGATGAACTGGTGGTTCTCGTCTATGAGCTGGATGTCGATGATGCCGTCCCATTCGGTGACGGCGCCCTCCTCGTCCCACAGCCGGAGGAGGAGGATGAAGGAACCGTTGCCCTCGCCGACGACGACCTCGTCGACGGTCAGGGAGGCGGGCTCGTTCCACTCGACCCTGTAGTCCTCCTCGCGGCCTTTTGAATCAAGAACCATCAGCATCAGCCACGCTATGATAATGACAGAAACCGTCATCATGATTGCCCATGCTGTTCGATATTGCTTTTTGCCCCGGAGCATATCATGTTATACTTTGTCATTCGCCAGATATAAATGTTTCACCGAACATATATAAGTGTAACCGAAAAAAGGCCGAAATGTGGCCAGTTTTCTATAGGCCGCAACATTATAAAAATCGGCGGGAACGGGCTAGATCCGTATCTTCCCGCCGCCGCCGTAGGCATTGAGAAGGATGACAACGGTGAAGACAAGGATCACCAGCACGAGGAAGAATATCTGCAGGTTCGTGATGGGGATCTCGATATCCTCCGATGGCCCGGGCTCATCGGAGTCCAACTCCTCCTTCACCTCGATGACGACCGCGTCGGTACTCGTGTGGTTTCCCCGGTCCCTCACGTCGAGGATTATCCTGTACGTGCCCGGTTCCTCGAAGGTGTAGTTCGTCATAGGGCCGTAAAGGTGAGGGGTATTCCCGTCGTACAGCGTGATGGTCCATGTCCAGTTGGTCACGGCCACGTTATCCCTCGAGGCGGTCCCGTTGAGTTGGACCGTACTGTTGGCGAAGACCTCCTGGTCATACCCCGCGTGAGCCACTGGGTCGCGGTAGTCCGTCAGGGTGACGTTCACCAAATCCGAGTCCCAGTTGCCCGAGATGTCGTAGACTATCAGTCGTACCCAGAACTCGCCAGTGGCGTTGAAGGTGAACTGGGGGTCGATGCCGTGGAGCACCGTGGTCACACCATGCACATCGATGGTCCACTCGTAGTCAACGACACCGAAGTCGTCCGTCGAGCGCCCCCCGTACAAGGTCACGGGAAGCTGGGGCTCTCCGTAGATCGGGTCACCCGCGTCAGCGACGGGGCGCTCGACGTCGTTCACGACGACCGTCACGGTGTCATGGGCCCTGTTGCCGGCCTTGTCCGTGACGTAGAGCACGACGTCGTAGATGCCTGGGGCCTCGAAGGTGAACTCCGGCCGCGGTCCCGTTATCCTGATCACTTCGCCCAGGTGCTCGAAGAGCCATACATGCTCGGAGAGGCCGCTCTCGTCATGAGAGCCACTGCCATCGAAGCTGATGTTCTCAAATACATCGGCCACAATGATGGGACCCGCGTCCGCCTTGGGCGGGGTGTGGTCCACCGGTCTGTCGAGAACGGGATGGAACTTGCACACGAAGGCATCGTGCTTGCCCCCGATCACCTCTTGGAACACACCCTCGGTGATGGTCCTGTTGGGGTCCTGCGTCCATCCTGCCATGTGGAGCTCGCCTCCCTCTGCCATCCGGAAGTCCCGCATGCCTGCCGTGCTGTTCACGGGAAAGTACTCAAGATACCGCAGCGTCTGTCCGGAAGGGTCGAACTTCGCCATGAAGGGCTCCACGTTGGGGGAGGCCGCATCTGGTCCCCCTGTGAAGGGTAGGTCTGAACTGTTCGTGCTGCCGTAGATATAGATGTTCCCGGCACCGTCGAACATGATCCTTTCACAGTAGTCCTGCTCGCTGCCACCGATGAGGGTCGAGTACAGTAGCTTGCTACCCGTCGGATCGAACTTGGAGATGAAGATGTCCCGCTTGCCGTGGTGACCCATGTTGTACGCATCCATCGTGGTGGGGAAGTCCGAGCTCTCGGTGGAGCCCGTCACCCAGGCACAGCCCTCGTCGTCGACGAACAGGTCACTGCAGGAGTCCGGACTGGATCCGCCCAGCAGAGTGGAGAAGTCGAACTTGAAACCAGAGGGATCGATCTTCACTAAGAATCCCTCTCTTCTGGTTCCATGAGGTTTGCTCTCCATCTTGGTATCGTAGGCCGATGGCGTGGTCGGGAATCCCCCGCTGTCCGTAACGCCTGTGATGAAAATGGCACCCCTGTCATCCACAAAGATATCGGCGGGAATATCATGGTGTCCTCCACCGCCTATCCGGGTCGAGTAGTCTATGTACGACCCCGATGGGTCCAGCACCAGCAGGAAGATGTTCCCCGTGCTTCCATCACCCACGCTATCGGGTGTGATTGGGAAGTTACTACCAGGGTATGATCCTACGATGTATGCCTTCCCGACCTTGTCCACGTACATCATGCTGACATAGGTGTGCTCGTTCCACCCGAAGGTGGTCGAGTAGAGCAGCTTGGAGCCGTCGGAACTGAGCTTGAAGGCGATACCAGTGGTCTTCACCAATGAGACATTGCTGTACGCCCCCTCCGTGGTGGGGAAGTCCTTGCTGTACGTGTGTCCGGAGCCATGGATGCATCCGTAGTCATCCACGAAGAACCCTTTGATGTAGTCGTTCCTCGACCCGCTCACATAGGTGCACCATTCGAGGGCGGTGCCGTTGGGGTCCATCTTCGCGAACCACGCGTCGTGGAACTTGTACGTGTCATCGAAGGCCCCTGGGGTCACTGGCAGGTTGGGACTGTACGTCCAACCGGAGAGGTAGATGAAACCGTCACTGCCAAGCCTGATGCCGTTGCACCCGTCGGTCTGGTTGCCCCCGATGAAGGTGGACCACACCACCTCGGGGTCGATGACCAGCATGCTCCCTGCATCGTATCGGCCTATCGAGAAGGCGACCTGGTTCCCAGGCAGGACCCGGAACCCGCATTCCACTTCGGACCTCACTCCCTCTCCGTCCTGGAAAGCAAAGGGAGCCTCTTCGGAGAGGGGCCCTGAAGGCGTCTCGATCACCAGGTCGCCGCTAGAGGATTCCACCGATAGCCCATCGACACCCAGGTAGACCTGACGGATATCCGTGGGGTCGCCTCCTGGCATCACCACGTAATCGTACTTCAGTCGCCCGTCGACCAGATGGAACCTGAGGTCGATCCCGTCGTAGAGACCCTCGTACACCACCTCTTCGTAGCTCGAGACCCGGTCCGTTCTCGGTCCGTCCTGTGTGCGGGTTATCCGATACGTTGTGTGACCGAGGGGGTCCTTCCCCCTGGGCTCCACATCCTTGGCATCCACGAACTCGACCCGGACCACGTGGCCCTGGGTCCCTTGCAGTCTGTATGCCACCCAACCGATGCCCAGGACGACAGATATCTCATCGCCATCAAGAACGAACCTCCCGCCCTCCTCGCGAAGGGCACCGATGCATTCGGTGAATCGCGATGCGGGCCGCTGGACCAGTGGGTCGATCTCCAGCTTTGATGATGTGTCGAAGAGGGCCTCTTCTTGCACCTCCCTTGTCTCTGTAGTACCGCCAGTCTCCACATCCGCCAATGGTATCCAAAGGACGGAAACCACCAGAAGGATCGTACTCAGACAGGCGACGAAACCCCTGACCCCGCTCATGAATGTACCGTGTCATTCTAGTGCTGGCCGGATATTATTACTTTTCTGATAAGAATATGATGGCCGGTCCCAGGGACCTTGACTCACTCCAGCAGCCTGTGATCCAACACGTTCACGAGGCGACGTGGACCAGTTGCCCTTTCCGGTGGATCCCAGGATAGAAGGATGCGCTATGGCAAACTAGAAATATCGACCCTACCCCTACTCGGGAAAGTGTCGCGAGGGAAGAAGAGCACGTTCGATAGGGTCATCGGATCCATCGAGCGGGTGCGCAAGCCGGGGGAGGAGCCCACCGAGAGCCTTTTCGCGCTTGACGAGTTCGAGTGCGACCTGTGCAAGGGCTACATCCAGCGGAGGGAGGTCATCCAGTGTCACTACTGTGGCCGGTGGGTGTGCAGAGAGTCCTGCTGGAACGAGGAGCACCTGGCATGCATGTCCTGCGCCTCGGTGATCAAGCTGGGAAAGGAAACCACCCAGATCGATTCCGAGAGCCCGGTCGGGGATGGGGACGATGATGATAAAGAGGTCTCTCCGGGGGTCTTCGACAAGTTGAGGGACAAGATGTCCCGGTCGGGTAAGAAGGGGAAGGGGGATTGAGACCCCCTGGCCTCACCTTCGTGACCTTCCCGGGCCCTTCGGACTCCCGATGGAGTTGACCTTTCTTTCCAGACAGTCCATCTCGAAGGCGATCCGGTCCCCGCAGTACTTCCCGATGTCGCATTCCCCTATGAGTTGCAGATTCTTGGTCCTCCGGTAGAGGAGGGCGATCGCCGCGGCTTCGACGAGGATTACCACCAGCAGCACGGTCAAGAGGATCGTGTCCATGTTCGGATCCCACTTTGTGGATGTCTACAGGTCGACGTCGGCCTGTTCCTCGGTCTCTTCTATCTCGGCCATCTCCATGTCGAGCACTATACCATCAGTGGAGACCTTGGTGATGTCGTTCACGTCGAGGCGTATCCTGCGGGACTTGAGCCCCTTGGTGCTCACGAGCAGCTTCTTGACGTTCCATGGCTTGATGTGGGTGAAGACCACGGCGTCGTAGACCTTTCCCACTAACTGCTCATCCGAGGAGAAGACCTTCTTGCCATCGAGGAAATGGAGGCGCATGTGGTCCACGCGGGAGGCATCGGTGTGCGGATCATGCAGTGTCGCCTTTCCCCCCAGCTCTATGCTCCGTTCCTCCTCCAGGTCCACCTCGATGTGCTCCCCGGGGTCTATCATCTTGTATCCCTTGCCGAAGCCGACGTTGACGATGAGACCCACCACGGGCCACAGGTCCTTCGTTGTGTCCACTGCCAGGTCATCCAGCTTGCCGATCCGGTCTCCTGTCCTGTACTCTATATCGAATCCCCTCATGTCTGAAATGTGTATCATGTCCTCACTACCTTCCTCATCTAGATGGTCAGCTCCAGGTGGCCGCAGTAGGGACACTCCTTGGAGTGGTCCTTGAACATACCGCATTTGGGGCAGAACGGCTTACCGTGCCTGCGGTTCGCAGGCCTGGCTCGTTCCTCCTTCGAGAAGAGGGCGATCTCTTCTTCCGCCCATGCCTCCACGGACTCGAGCTTGCGGACCTCCCTTTTCACGAGGCCCCTGAGCCGGTCCTTGGGTACGTCCATCTTCTTATGTCTGAGGTACGCGCGTAGGGAGTCCAGCTCCCCCTCGCGTTCCTCCGGGCCCGGGTGCGCGATGACGTAACTGGTCACCGCGCTGCCCAGAGTGGGCATCCGCGCCGGCACCTTTTGCTTCCTCATGTCCTCACTTCTTCTTCGCCTTGGTCATGGCGTTGACCCGATCCTCAAGGTTCTTCAGGTCTGCGTCCGCACTGTCGATGAACGCCTTGATGTCCAGGGACCTGATCTCCAGGCCTGAGACCCTCTCGTTCCTTATCTCCAGCGCGGGCTCGTCGAGTATCCCGAAGTCCTGCACGTAGTCAGAGAAATGGGTGTCCAGGAAGTTCTCTATCCTGTAATCCAACAGCTTCCTGCGGTACTGGATGGATTCATCGTTCACATCCTTGTACTCGGAGCCCGTCGAGAATAGGTCCTTGATGGTGTCCCAAGTGCCGCCTTTCTTTGTCGATTGATCGTATGCTTCACCTGTCATTTTTAATCCTCCTTGAGATTGAATAGTTTGTTCTCCTGCTCGTATATCCGATGTACCTGCTCTTGCATCTTGGCCAGGTCCGCACCTCTCTCGAGTCGGGTCATCTTCGCCTCGAGCTCGTTCTTGAGGGCAACGTTCTTCCGCGACAGGACGCTGATGTCCTCCCTGATGGCGTCAAGGCGTGCCTTCTCGTCGTCGCCGAGGAGGACCGATGCCTCCGCCATCTCGCGGATCTCCATCTGGCGCTTCACCATGTCCAGCTTCTCCCGCTGGATGGATATCTCCGCCAGTCGAACGGTGTTCCCGGTCTGGGACCGTTTGACGATCATGCTCGTCACCAGATAGACCACGACAACGAGGGCTACCAGCACAAGGATGGCCAGCAGGTTCTCCACCAGGACATCTAGTAATTCGGATGCCAAGAGGTACACCGTCCATCTTCACGTCTCTAGGTCCGTCACCTTCTTCTCGAGGCCGTCGATGCGCTTGTCGAGGTTCTTTCGAGCCGACGTAGCGCTCTTGACCCTCTTGCTCACCTTCTCGATCCGATCCTCCACGGAGGCGGCCCAGTCCGCGTAATGCATCTTGGTGACCAGGTCGAAACCGTTGATCATGGTCGGGAAGTACTCGTCGAAGTACAGATCGATGTGGTCCTTCGGGACCTCCTCCTCGACCGCGTTTGCCCGACGTTGCCGGTTGGTCCTTATCACGTAGAAGATCAGCAGGGCCCAACCCACGACGATGAGGGTGAACACGATTGCGTATGCCAAAAGATCCGTTGCTGTCATTCCTTTTCACCTCCTCGACGTTGCCTCACTTGCCCGCCTCAAGGGTCGAGACGCGGCCCTTGAGACCCTCGATGCGGTCCTGGGCGCTCTCCATCCAATCCTCCAGGTCGTCTAGGCTCTCGGTGTTCTCCTTGATCTTGCCGTCGATCTGGGCGGCGTCCTTCTTGGTCGCTAGCTTGTACTCCTTCGCCAAGCGAGGGAGGTGCTCCGTCAGGTACTGGTTGACCTTCCTTTCCGTCGTGATCGGGTTCTCACGAAAGAAGGCCGATACCTTCTCTGTAAGTCCTACCATGGTGATCCACTACTCCTTTTGTTCCTTCTCGGTCTCCTTCAGCGCCTTGAGGTACTTCTTCATTTCGGCCTGTGAGCCAACGACGACGATGTCGCCCTCGCTGACGTTCAGCTTCTTCAGCGCGTCCTTTCTGAGGCTGATGAAATCCTTCTCGATGTGGTTGTCCGCGAACATGGTCCTTAGGATCGATTTTCCATCGTGATAGATGGCCAGTTGCTCCTTCTTC
>CBDUQW010000099.1:0-11546 GCA_965369625.1 uncultured Thermoplasmata archaeon
TCGAGGTCATCGTCCTCGACTTCGACATCCTTCTGGGCCGTATCGACCATGGGAGTCTCACGCTGGCCCATGTACATCCACAGCATGATCGCCACCAGGAGGGCCACGACCACGGCGAGGGCGACCACCAGCCACAGGTAGTCCCCGCCGTCCTCCACCCCGGAGGTGTCGCCGTCGTCCACCACGGCCTCCAGGACCTCCACCTCGAAGTCCAGGGTCGCCTTGCCCTTGCCGTCGGTCAGCTCCACGGTGACGAAGCGGACGCCCACGGTGTCCTCGCCGGGCAACCAGATGATGATACCATCAGACGATACCATCATGTCCTCAGGTCCATTGACCAGGGTGAAGGTGAGGTTGACAGTGTCCCACTCGTCCTCGTCGGAACCCACCAGGGTCAGAATGAAAGGCTCGCCCGCGGTGACGTTGACCGCCCCCACCTCTTCGATGACCGGGACCTTGTTCGCCGGCGGGACCGGAGGCCCGGGCTCGGCCTCCACCGTCACGGTAAACTCGTGGGTGATGGTCTCCGTCCCGTCGGTGGCGGTCACCTTGACCGTGTAGTTACCGGGTTCCGCCTCAAGCCAGCGGATGGCGCCGATGTCAGCGCTGATGGAGATCCCCGAGGCGGGGGTGCTGACAAGGTCATATAACAAAGCGTCCCCGTCCACGTCCCTGGCGCGGACATCCATGAACAGGACATCGCCCTCCATCAGCTCCTGGTCGGTCGCCCTGATGACCCACTCGGGTGGGTCGTTGACATTCTCGACGGTGAGCATGAACGTCATCGAGTCCTCCTCCAGACCGTCGCTCACGGTCACCATCATCCAGTGGTTACCCACCTCGGCGTTCGAGGGCGTTCCGGTCAGGATGCCGGTATCCTCGTCCATGGTGAGCCATGAGGGGCCCATGAAGGACCAGGTCAACGAGCTCCCCGCGTCCACGTCCTCCGCCTCGAAGGATTGGGAGTGTTCCTGGTCCTCAGCGACCACTACCGTCGGGACCGTGACTATACTGGGCGGGTCGTTGACGTTCTCCACGGCCAACGTGAGGTTGGCACCGTCCTCTCCACCTTTGCCATCCGAGACCGATATGTTCACCCAGTACGTCCCGACGTCGTCGTTCCCCGGAAGGCCTGTCAGGGTGTCCCCCTTGAGGGTGAGCCAATCGGCATCGGTATCGAGGCGCCATGTAAGGAGGTCTCCGGGCCTGTCCACATCGACGACCTCGAGAAGTACATCGTAGACCTCGTCCTCGACGGCGGGAACGAGGGCCTCCGTGGATATCACAGGAGGGTCGTTGACGTTCGCAACGGTGACGGTAAAGATCCGTACGTCCTCGCCGCCGCTGCCATCGGTCACGTTGACCACGACGTAGTGGACCCCCACGTCCCCGTTCGTCGGCATGCCGGTCAGTAGACCAGTGCCGCTGTCCATCGACAGGAAGTCCGCGATCGTCTGCAGGCCCCAGGTCAGCACGTCATCCGGGTCGGCATCGATGGCATCGTAGTCGACGGAGTACTCCGTGTCCTCCTGGGCGAAGTAGAGGTCGGGTGTCGTGATGATGGGCATGTCGTTCACCCCCACCACGGTGATGTTGACGGTCGCGTTGGCGGATCCCCCGAACCCGTCGGTGATGTTGTAAGTGAGGCTCGTCTCGCCGAACCAGTCCGGGTCCGGGACGAAGTGGATGGACCTGCCGTCGCCGGAGATCGTGGCGGTTCCGTTCGAGGGCTGTGTGATGTTGACCACCGCGAGGGGATCGTCATCCATGTCGTGGTCGTTTTCAACCACGTCTATGAGGATGTCGGTGTCCTCGAAGAGGGTGATGTTGTCATCGTCGTTCGCGACCGGCCAGAGGTTCATCCGATATACACGGACATCCTCGGGATCGTTGTCGCCTCCGACGGCTATGTACTTGCCGTTGGTGTCCACCGAGACAGCATTGGACCCATGTTCCATGGTCCTCAACTGCACAAGGTCCGTCCCGTTGAAGGAGTACAACGCAACGTCATCGTCGCCGTTGTCCCCCCCCACGACCAGGTGGTGGCCACTCTCCATCCATGCCACGGAATGGGCCGAGACCCCGAAGTCCTTCGTATCGACGAGGCTCAGGGATGACCCGTTCCACGACAGCACCTCCACGTCGCTCAACCCGTTCGCGCCGACCACGGCCAGGTGATCGCCATCTGGGCTCCATCGGACGGTGGAGGGACCTGCACCGAAGCTCCTCGAGGCAACGACCGTTGCGGCGCCGCGGAGGTCGAGGATAACCACATCGGATGCGCCGTTATCAGCACCCACCGCGAGGTACCTGCCATCGGGGTGCCAGTCGACGGAATACACGTGAGCGCCGATGGTCGTCGAGACGTTCTGGCCCACCCATGATCCGTCGAAGGGGAAGATCTCCAGAACTCCCCATCTCGGTTTAGACCAGGAACCATAGGAGCCCCCTACCGCCAGGTAATCGCCATCGGGGCTCCAGGCTAGCGCATCTCCTTTGTACCACATGTCCCTCCATCCGGCGTGAAGCGGGCTCAAATAGCTGCCATCGAAGGCAACTACCTGGAACCTAGGGGCATATATCGCAGGTCCAGGCCCAGTCAATGCGACGTGCTTGCCGTTGGGAGCCCATGACGATTCGAGCAGGGCCCATCCTCTGAATTGGGTAGAATCAACGAACGTCAACGAGGTACCGTTGAACTCGTCGACGGTGTAGTACCTGTCCCCGCCACCGATGCCCAGGTAGTTCCCATCGGGTCTCCACGAGACCGTGGGGGATCCGTAATCCACATCCACGGAGAGGATCTCGTTCAGATCGACCTCTGGAGAGGCACCGATGTCGTGGAGGGACATCCCCTCGGGGTGGCCATCCGGGCCCAGGGCCGTGAGGGGGTGGTCGCCCCCGTCAGCCGTGCCGGCAGGGAGGCTCGCCCAACCGGATATAAGGAACATTCCCATGATAGTGAATAATACCAATCTCCTCGCTTCCATGCCAGTTTCCCCCCGGCTCTTTCGAGATGATATGCCTCTGTTTATCTAATATAGTTATATGCTGGCCCCGGCTTCGTTGGCTGCGCGGCCGGCGCGCACGCACGCACCGTCCTTGCCAGGACAGGGGGGACAGGGTGTTCGCCCCGGTCGAGGGGATGCGCTGCGGCTGGTGGGGGAGATGGGGACCGGGTGCTGGGGCGGGAGGCGGGGGAGGGGGTGGCCGTCCTGCTCGATGGGCTGTCGGCCAATGCGCTAAATGACGGCCTCAACGGACACGTAGTCCTCAAGGAGCAACAGGGCGGGGCCAGATGAGATCGGGACCTCGAAGACGAGGGACATCGAGAGCTCCCTCGAGGAGCCGAACCGTTGAGATCCCTCGTGGTCCGGGAGGCCTTCGCTCGCGGGTGAGACACCGTACGTCTCGTTCCCGTCATCGACAAGGGAGATATCTTCCGCCCTGACCATCATGTCGAAGTCCCATTCCGTCCGAAGCACCAGGTCGACGACCACGAACCTGTTGCCCGGTGATGGTTGGTATCCATCTATTGAGTCATTGAAGGTATGTTGGACGACCTCCATGGAGAGGCGTGGTTGTATCGACTCGTACACTCTCGCATTCCCAATACCGACCTCCAGGGACGGAAATTCGATCCCTCCCGATGAAGGGAACGAGCCATCACTTCCCAAAATGAAGCCGATCGTGATGGTGTCTCGTTCCGATATCGTGTCGTTCACCGAGGTGATGAACCATCCCGTGATGGAATCGGAGGGGGAAAGGAGCAGGTCGCTGGTAATCGGCGTGTCGGATACGTACCTTGGATCGGTCTCGGACCGGTTTAACACCAGGGGCTGAGTGTGTAAGTAGTAATAAGAAGCGAACTCATCGATTCCGTACAAGAGATAACGACCGCTCAGATCGATATCCTCGTCGCCTGTGTTGGTTACATTAATCTTCAGGAACAGGAAATATGTGTGCCTGACGATGCGGCCCTTGTCCCCGTCCCATGCCCACATGGTGTCGTTCTCCCATTCCAGCGGGACGATGACGTCCTTGTACGGGCCGTATGCCCACATGATGTCGTCGTGGCCTGAGGATGTCCACGTCCCCCCGGAGATGTACCACGGTGGTTCCACCAGTCCCGCGTCGGTCCAGTAGGACCTGGTCAACACCACGTCCTCGAGGTCGAGAGTCAGATCCGATCCGACACCATTCCCATCATCGTCGGGGTTCCCAGTCCGGTCACCGACCTCCCAAAGATAGTATCCGATGGATGCAATTAATAATAGAAATGCTATTAGAATTGTGGCGAATGGCACCGATCCTACAGATATTTTCATGTATTCGTCCCTTCTGTAAAAGGGCTTTTCTTGGCACGGATAGGGAAACCCCGACTGCGATTCACATATTGCTCAGAAATAGATATAATTATTGATTCGAGAACTGTACTGCTTTCGAAAAAATGGGACCTCGCAGATGAAGGCAATCTGAACATGTGACTGCGCCTCGGTCGCACACACGTGCGGTATCGTTCAACTCACCCTCCCTCCCGTCATCGGTTCAGCCCGACAGGGCCATCTGACGTGAGCCCTGTCGGTCCATCACCTTGCCGTCGTGGGCCCCGGGGGGGCTGGCCGGAATTAGAATGAACACAGCTCGACCACCACGATACTTGGACCTCTGTTCAAGATGAGCGGTTCCGGAGGGGCGGGACTGTGCCTGGTGGAGGCGGGGAGGCGTGAGAGGCTCGAGGCGAGGCTGAGGAAGGAGGCAGCTAGGTGGCTGAAGGAAGCTTTCAAGGAGCTAGAAGACCTCGATCACCGTCATCCCATCTTCCGTCAGGGAGAGCCGGCCCCTCTGGTCGCGGTCGACCCAACCCCTCTTCACCCACTCGTCGATGTAGTGTCTCGAGTAGTACATCTTGTCGGACTGCACCGGGTCCTTGACGTTCTCGGGCGCCTCGCGCTCCCAGCAACCGTCCGCCTTCAGGGCCTCGATCATCTTGAGGTAGGTCGTCCTGTGTCCCTTGTCGATCTTTTCTTTTAGAATCTTCAGGGCTTCAACCAGCTCGTCGGGGGGCCTCTCGATGTGGAACGTTGGCAGGACCTGTGGGTCGTTCACGTCCTTGGACATCCCGACGGGCCGATCGCCCTCGTAATAGATGGTGAGGTCCTCTTCCGGCACCGTCCAGTCCGATGTCCCTACGGTGTAGGGCACGACCCCCCTCATCATCATGGAGGCGATGGTGGCGGCCGCGACGAACTCGGACGTCCCCGCGGAGACGTTGATGTAGACCTCGTTCCCCTCTCCGAGCTCGGCCCTCATTATCTCCAGGACCTTGGCCAGGACCTCCTTGAACCTGTACACCCTCACGTTCGACCCGACGATCTCCCCGCAGACCGGTCCGTCCTCCAGCTGGCGCACGACCTCGTCGTAGAACTCGTTGTACACGTTGCGCGTCTTCTCTGGGTCTGGCCTCTCGTAGTGGAGGAGGTACACCCGGTCCACGTTGCCCAGGTACCGTATCGGCTTCACGATCTTGGCCGTCTCGAAGGTCACGCAGGAGATGGCCACCCTCTCCTTCACCTTTAATCTCACTTGATAACCTGAATCACATTAGTAACGTTATAATATTTATTACTTTTGTTATCCGTGTTATCAACCATGGCGGACACCGAAACGCGACAGAAGAGAACGTGGGCAAAGAACAAGCGGATCGACCGGCGGCTCCCTTCCTCGGCCTCCATCGAGTTCGGCAAGGCATGCTTCCTGTGCCGCAAGATGCCCCGGGTGCAGGGCAAGGGCGGCAAGGGTGTGGAGACCATGCACATCTCCGACGGCGTCATGGTCCCCCAGGCCGACTGCACCTTCGAGGGCAGGGAGATCCACGGCAACTACAAGCTCAGGGACAGGTGGGTCTCGGGGAGTCGCATAGAGGTCAAGCATCACAAGGTCATGGGCTCTCATAACCACCACAAGTTCCTGGTCGTCATCACCGACGGGGTGGTGAGCTAGGAAAGGGAACGCTCATCCGGCCTCACGGCCAGGTGCAAGGGGTCGAGGCAAGGGACGGTTCCCTAGAAGGGCAATACCCTTTAGGCGTCCCGACCCTTCTTCCCCATCCCGATCGCGGACAAGGGATGACGAGGGTGTTGGTATGGACAGGAACGGGAGATCGTACTACCTGGATGCTCTGAACGAGTCCCAGCGCGAGGCTGCGCGGCACACGGAGGGCCCCCTGCTGGTCTTCGCGGGGCCCGGGACGGGCAAGACCAGGATGGTGGTCCACAAGATCGCCCACCTGATAGGGGACAGGGACCTCCGTCCAGAGCAAGTCCTCGCATTGACCTTCTCCGAGAGTGCCGCGGAGGAGATGAAGGAACGCGTGGAGAAGCTGCTACCGGGTTCATCCAGGGTGAAGATCACAACCTTCCACTCGTTCTGCAACGAGCTCATCCGGGACCACTCCCTCGACCTGGGCATCAACATGACCAGCGGCGTCATCACCGACGAGCACCAGAAGTCGTTCCTCGTCGAGAACCTGGACCGGGCAAACTTCGAGAGCCTGGAGGTGCCAGTGAGGCCGATCGACCTGGCAAAGACCCTCCACCGGACCATCACGCAGCTCAAGCAGGAGAACGTCACCATCGACCGCCTCGAGGGGTACCTGGAGGAGGTGGGCGGCGGCGAGGACGAGGAGGTCGCCAGGCTGCGGGACGTGGCCAGGGCGTACCGTCTCTACGAGGACTTCAAGTCCGCCAGGAGCCTCATCGACTTCAATGACATGCAGCACCTGGCGCTGCGACTGCTCCGAGAGAGGCCCGCCGTCCTGGAGGGTCTCCATCGGCGGTACAGGTACATCATCATCGACGAGTTCCAGGACACCGACTACACCCAGCTTCAGGTCCTGCTGGCCCTGGCGGAGGGCGGGAACGTGACCGCCGTCGGGGACGACGACCAGTCCATCTACAGGTTCCGCGGTGCGTACCTGACCAACGTCCAGGAGTTCCTCGGGTTCTTCGAGGAGAGGGGCATCGAGGTCACGCAGACCGTCCTGACCCGCAACTACCGGTGCAGCGGCAACATCCAATCGGTGGCCACGACGCTCATCCGGCACAACCCCGACCGACAGGACAAGGACATCGACACCCAGAAGGGCGAGGGGGAGACCGTCCTGGTCACCAGGTATGCCACCGACGGGGACCAGGCGAGGGGGATCGTCAGGGAGGTCCAGCGTCTCCACGACGGGGGGACGTCCCTGGACGACGTCGCGATACTGGTCCGTTCCCGGTTCCACGCAAAACCCATCGTCGAGGCGCTGGAACGTTCGAGGGTGCCCTTCGAGGTGATCGGTTCCCGGGACTTCTTCAGGCACGGGGTGGTCCGGGCGGCCATGTCCTACCTCCGGGTGCTCAGCGACCCCGACGGGAACCTGCCCGACCTCGGTCACGTCATGATGAGACCCGTGCACGGCATCCCGCCCGGGGACATCCCTCGCCTCTCGCGCTATGCCAGGGACCGGAAGGTCTCCATGTGGGAGGCCCTCACGGACCTGGTGGGGTTCGAGGGGGACGTGGACCGGCTCTCGCGGTTCCGCGAGGGCATGGACGTCCTCTTCCGCACAGCCGGGGATGGAGATGTCCGGTCCACCGTGAGGGCCGTGCTGTTCGGGAGGGACCTGTTCCGGGTGGAGATCGCCAGCGGGGACAGGGAGGGCATCCGACAGCTCAGCAGGCTCGTGAACCTCGTGTCCGAGTACGACGAGATCTACCCGGACGCATCCCTCGGGGACCTGGTGAGGTACCTGGACATCCTCAGGGACCTGGGCCTGAGGGACGAGGAGACCGAGCCCGCGACCGGTCGCGTGCACCTAATGACCATCCACGGCGCCAAGGGCCGGGAGTTCCCCTACGTGTTCATACCATGCCTCAGCAAGAACAGGCTGCCCCTCAGGTACCGGCCCGAGAAGATCCGGATCCCTCGCGAACTGTGGAACGGTATAGATTCCGAATCAACGGAAGAGGAGATCCACTTCCAGGAGGAGAGGAGACTCCTCTACGTGGGCATCACGAGGAGCAAGGAGCGCGTATACCTCTGTCTGGCCGACCGTTACGGCACGAACAAGGGTTCGACCGATCCCTCCATGTTCCTGTTGGAGGTGATGCAGAGCCCGGGTCACGAGCTCGTCGAGGGCATTCAGGAGGAGGCCGAGGAGGCGGACGAGAGGGCCGACACCGTCGAGGAGCTGCTGCACATGAAGATCATCGGCGACGTTGCCAGCGGGGACCTCCAGCAGGCCCTGGAGGGGCTGGTCGCGCTGGCGAGCCTGGATGGCGATGGACCCGCCTCCCTGGAGCTGCCCGAGAACATCGACATGGACGGGTACCTCTCGCAGCTCCGGGCACTGTACGAGGAACCGGTGGACATGCACGCGGCCACGGCCCACTTCTCGCCGTCCCGCCTGAGGAGCTACGAGGACTGCCCCGCCAAGTACAGGTTCCAGTACGTGCTGGGGATCCCCGGGGTGCAGAAGACGTTCTTCGAGATCGGCACCCTCGTCCACGGGGTCATCGAGGTGCTGAGCAGGCGGATCATCGATGGCGAGGAGGCGACCGAGGAGGAGGGGCTGAGGCTCCTCGACGACGCGTGGAGGTCCTCGGTATGGGAGTCCGAGACCATGGAGAGGCAGGACAGGGAGGCGGCGGAGAAGATGATCAGGGACTTCCTGGTCCACCAGGCTGGGAAGGACACCACGATCGTGGGGGTCGAGGAGTGGTTCGACCTCGAGCTGGAGGACAGGAGGGTCAGCGGCAAGATCGACCGGGTTGACGACCTGGGTGACCACCTCGAGGTCATAGACTACAAAACCAGTAGAAGCCCTGATTCGAAACCAAAGTTGAAGAGGGATTTCCAGATGGTCCTGTACTGGGAGGGGGCGGAGGACCTCTTCGGTAAGCCCGTGACGAGGGTCGGCCACTGGTACCTCAGGCATGACAGGGAGCTGATGGTCGAGATCACGAGGGAGGAGCGCGAGGAGGTCCTCGAGAGGGCGAGGGGGATCATCAGGGATGTCCTGGACCTGAAGTTCGAAGCCACACCGGATTACAGGAGCTGCATGTACTGCGACTATGCCGACCTTTGTGATGAGAGATACCAGTGAGCGTGGAGGAGGTCATTGTACTGCGTACTTGAAAATGGAACCTCACGGAGAGATGTATTCTATGGTTGTTACTGCGCCTCGGCCGCACACACGTGCAGCCTCGTTGCTGGGACAGGGGGAGGAGAGTAGGGAGTATGAACCCTTGTCATAGCTTCAATCCCTATGATTTGATGTTATCCAGTATAATCTCCATCGTGGTTAGGGTCAAGGCAAGGCACTGCTCTGCTTCCTTCGAGGTGGGGTTATGGCCTCCGTGAGCACCTTTCCCACTGAGGTTGTTCCATACAGCCTTCACCTGGGTTCGATCCGTTTTGGATGATAAGAGGGTATTCAGGCCCTTTTTCCAGTTCCCAGATCTACCTGCTTCGATGCATAGCTGCTCGATCGACACCCTGCACGAGAATATGCAGTGTCTCGGAGCTTCCGGATCTGGACTCTGGAGTTGATCGAAGGCAGAAACTAGTGATTGTCTGGGCAGGGGATAGCTCTTGAGCCTGTTCAGGATAGAATCCTTCTTAGAGAATTGTGATCGCCTGGCCTCCTCAACGATCGCCCTTGCTTCAACCTTGAGGGCCCCCTCCTCACGTCGAAGCCATTCCTTCTCCTCGATCCTCAGCTTCAGCTCCTCTTCGATGTCCGTGTTCCAGATCAGGTCGAGGTTCACGATCTCCTCGAGGATGGAGACTAGATTCCGTATGTAGGCTGATGCTGTCTTCTTGGATGTCAGCTTGTTGAACTTCGTTACAAGCTTCCTTGAGTTTCCAGCCATTGTCAGGTTCATTGTCCTTATCGACATCGAGCCAACGGTGGAGACGCATTGTTCCATCAAGCGAACCCCTTCCTCGCGCCAACGTGCGTCAATGTCGGCCTTGTGCTCGGAATAGGCCCTCTTCCCCGCAGACCTCACAGCACCCTTGATACCATGAGGCACGAACGTCTTGACAGCAAGATCTCCAAGGATGGGATTTGCAGGACTTCGTGTCTTCCCAAGAGCCTCCTCAGCCAGATCCTGCAAGTTCATTGCTCGTCTGAGTAGAGATCGCACATCATCTTGAGGTGTCGATATCGTCATCACTCCATGCTGTGCATCGATTGCCCACTTGGTATTAATAGATTACAGGCACCACGGTGAAAGTGGAAATGATCCGAATATTGGCCACATCATTTCTCCATCCCTTGATCGATTCGTACACTTTCACCCTACCCCTCGACCGAAACTTATATATTGAATCCGCCATCATATTCTATATGTCCAATGCCAAGACGTGTCAAAGTGCAGCAGCTCCCGAACGACCAGTTCATCGTGACCATCCCGAAGGCCCTAGCGGAGGCCATGGGCATCCGCAAGGGCGAGACCGTCCAGTGGTCCTTCGTGAAGGGCGACCTGGTGCTGAAGAGGATCAAGTAGCCCCGGTGGAGCATGCTACCTCGCATGCTACCTGGCGCGCTACCGCCCTAGCCTGGCCCCTCGTCCTCCTCCTCAGCTACACCGCCGAGCTCGTCCTCGCCGGCGTCCTCGTCTTCCTGTTCTTCTTCTTCATCCTGGTCCTCCAGGGCCTGGAAGAGCGTGCCAACGAGCGGGGCGAATCGCTGCTCCGCCACGGACGGTCGAGACACCACCAACCGAAACGCCCCTCCTGGCACGTGGACGAGGCCCTCTCCACCGGGCTCGAGTGGCTTGCCGACGGGAAGGACGAGGCGGATGTGGCCGCAATGCTGAACATCCGCACCCACCGGGGGGAGGATTTATCCGAGGAATCGAGGGTCCACTACGACAGGGCGATGGAGGCCCTGCGGGAGGCGGACTCGAGGGACTGGGTGTTCCAGGCCGAGGAGAGGCGGAGGGCCCGCGAGGAGGCCGAGAGGTGGCTGTGGGCCGCGCGGGCGGAGTGGCTGAGGGGGTTGGTGGGATGAGCATTGCCTCAAGGCTGCGGCGGGAGGCGGCCAGGTGGTTGAAGGAAGCTTTCAAGGAGATGAAGGAATGAACGAAGCAATGGAGAACGTGTGTGTGAAGAACGATGGAACGCAGGAGGAGGTCCACCAGGACGGGGTCTCGGATGACGGGATGGCGAGGCTGCTGCTGTCATGGATCGACTGGGTGGAGGTGGAGGTGCAGGGGTTCCCCGACCTGGTGGAGGAGCTGAGGATGCTCCGAGGGGCGGTGATGGTGGCCGCGTTGGTGGGGGGGCCGTAGCACTGTTGGTGGATGGTACCATGGATGTTGACAGGAAGTTGATGATCGCGATCTCCGACATCGTGAACGGGGAGCCCCTGGATGATGTGATGGAGGGGCTGGAGGGGGTGAGGGAGGAGTTGGGTGAGGGTGCGAGGTTCTACCTGGATATGGCGATGGAACTGCTGGTGGAGGGGGATGTCGACGAGGCGGAGAAGTGCCTGT
>CBDUQW010000100.1:0-11522 GCA_965369625.1 uncultured Thermoplasmata archaeon
GTCGCTTCGCTCCAGGACACGGTCGCCTCCCTGCCGGGACGGGCCGCACGACCCGTCCCGCTGCGGCCCTCATCAAGGCGTCAGGATCCTCAACGCAGGACGAGCTCCACCAGACCCTCCTCCAGGTCCAGCGAGAGGGCGGAGCCCACGAGGGAGAGGAACTCCATGCCCAGCAGGGAGTCCCCAGGGATGAACCATGTCTCAACCTCGTCGCCCCCGACCCCGACCTTGCCCCAGTAGACGGGAAGCTCAACCTCGTCCCCCGTGGCGAGCCTGAAGACACCGAAGTCGACCAGCTCGGCCCCGATGCAGTCGAGAATCTCTCCCGGAAGGGCTATCGAACCACTGAAGCCCGTGTCCACGGTGAGGGGGATGTCGCCATCCTCGTCCAGGACCAGCGCCCCTCCCTCCCTGACGATGGCGTGGAGGACGGGGACGAGGGCGTCTATCTCGCCCCGTATGCGCGCGCTCATGCCTCCCTCAGCCCACCCTTGTGCTCGTGAACAAAGTCGTAGCCTATCCTGATGGAGTAGAACACCTTTCCAGGGTACTTCCTCCTCGCCCTCCGGAGGCCCTCGGTCAGGGTGTCGCCCAGGAAGTAGTCCCCAGAATCCGGCTCGATGACGGCGATCTTGCCCCTCTCACCCTTCAGGGCGTGGAGCCTCGTCAACAGCTCCCTGGGAGGTCTCTTGGGCGCAATCACTGCTTTCCTCTTGACCATGATGTGGACTACTGGGCGTTGGTCGATTTATAGGTTTCGATTGGGTGGGTGAAAGTGGGGTACGTGCCCCAGGCTCGCCCAAAGAATCACGCAATGCCCGAGAATCAGCCCTTGATCCCCGCCAGCAACGCGAAGGCCTCGTCGAGACCCTCGAGGACCTCGCGTCCTCTTCGGGCCCCTCGAGGACCACGGGTCCTCTTCGGCCCATCCGAACTCCTCGAGGAACCCGGCCCCCTCGTCGAACCTCTCCATCGCCTTGTAGTTGGCAAGGACCTGCTCGCTCAATTCCTCGTGGTACCCCTTGCAGAACGAGACATCGAGGCCAAGCAGCCCCTTCGCCTGTAACAAACGGCCGCCCAAGGACCTCCACCCCTGCCAACGGGGACGGGACACGCGTCCCGTCCCGGGTCGCTGCGCTCCAGGACAGGGTCGCCACCCTGCCGGGACGGGCCGCACGACCCGTCCCGCTGCGGCCATCAATCCCACGTCTTCCCGTCGAACCGCCCGCTCACCCGTCCCCCCATCCACACCGCCCCATCCGGCACGTCGTCCTCCACCACCTCGCCCGCCGCCACGAAGGCACCCTCGCCGACCTTGACGCCCGCGACCACCGCGCCACCTTCGCCCCCGCGCCCACCGTGGCCGGCATTGCCTTCCCCAGCAGCCTGGTGCGGTCCAACAACGCCACCCCCTCCCCATCTGCCCAGGGGCTGCCCTCGACGGCCAGGTCCACGGCGCAGCTGATGCTTGTCCTGGTGGGGATAATGGTGCTCGTCTTCTCCATCATAGGCCTGCTCGTGGGGGGTGTGGTCCTGCTGGAGGTTCTAGTGTACCCCCTGTTCCTAGGGGCATTTTTAATCGTGGTCCTGGGCGTCATGGGGGTACCTATGCAGGACGACGCCCTCAGAGCCTCTGCCAGAGGGCCACCGTGGGCGTTTCCCGCATCTCGCTACCGGGGAGGAGGCCCATGGAGAGGCGCTTGACCATTCCGGGGTACTCCCCGTGGTCGTATACGTCCACAAGCCGGTAGCCCGGGTACTCCTTGTCCAGGTGATAAGAGATGATCAGGTCCGGTTCGCTGCCCTCCTCGTACGAGACCATGTCGAAATCGAACCTCTCGAGGCCCACGTAGAGGTATCCGATATCTACCTCGCTCCCGTCAATGGCCACGATCTGGCCCGGGCCAACGAGACCGGTCATTTCCCTTGCGAGGGCCACCTCCGGGACCGCCACCCGTTCCGTTGCCAGCTCAGCGCCCACAAGGAGGAAGGCCGCGAGCATGACCGCCAGTACCTTCCGGGGGTCCTCGAGGAGGAGGGCGAAGGCGCCCCCGAGGAGCATCCCGCTGACCACCAGGTACTCGCTGCTCACCAGGAGTAGCGACACGCCCATCGCCAGCACCACCACGATGGCCGCCGTCCTGCGGGGCCACCGCCCGAGGGACCGGAGGGTGGCCCCCGCCTCCCGTAGGGTGCTCGCCACGCCCCGCAGGCGCAGCGTCACGTCCAGGGAGGGGAGCTCCACCTCGTCCATCGCGGCCCACATGAGGGGCGGGAAGGCGATGACCAGGTACCTGAATCTCACCGCGGAGTGGACCGCCAGGTCGGACCCCTCGTAGATTGCCAGGGCCGCCGAGAACCACAGGGTTATGACGAAGACCAGGCCCACGGCAAGCCATAGCGCCGACCTGCGCTCTTCCCGCACCCTCGAAAGACTCCTCCGGAGCCAGGGCAGCCAGTAGGCCCCGTACGTTAGGAGGAGGGCCACGAACACCGGCGCCGTGACGGCGAGGGCGACTAGGAAGTCTCCCAAGTTCCTCAGCGCGTGGCCCAGGGCGTCCTCCAGGTAGGGGCTTGTCTGCCAGCTCGGCCACCCGAAGGTCGAGATGTTGCGAAGGGACCAGGCCCCCACGATGGCGAGGAAGATAACGATGGCCGCCATGTAGTACCTCCTCCTGAACACGTCCCACCGGAGGTAGTAGAAGCGCCATGCGAAACCACCTGCCCCTGCCACGATGAAGAGGTAGCCCACGGAGGCCTTGGTCAGGTACCCCCCCGCAGCGCACAGGGCGGCCACCACCATGTACCTGTCGTCCTTTATAGCCCTCACGATGGCCCAGATGGTGAGGACGAAGATGATCATGATGAGGGGCTCCGGCATCAGGTCCCTCGTGGACAAGATCATCACGGGGTCAAGGGCGAACACCGCGGTCAGGGCCAAGGCCTTGTCCGCCCCCAGAAGGTCCCTGCTGGTACAGAACATCACGACCAGGAAGAGGACGGACAGGACGATGGTCGCGACGCGGGTCAGCTCCAGGGAGTATCCGAGGGCGGTGAACAGGAACCCCAGGTACATGGGGTAAAGGGGAGAGAAGTGGTGGCTTGGCCCGGGCACGTAGCCGTTCCCCGCCGGGCTGAAGGGGTCCCCCCAGGGCAGGACGAAGTTGGCGCCATCGGCGAAGGATCTGCCCATCTGAATGTAGTAGGGCGAGTCCCAGAACAGGAAGCCCCCCCAGTAGGTGAGCGCCCGGAGGACGATGCCCGTGATGACGACGCCCCAGAGGGCGTACCGGAGGGTGGGCCGCCAGCCCCCGCCCTCGTCCTTCATGACGGCCCACCCAGTTGCCCGTCAACCCCACCCCTGAGGAGGCCCCAGAAGAATCGGAGCTCCCCTCGGGACAGGGTGCCTAGGAGCAGAGTCGTCCCGGAGAACACGGCGAACCCGGCCAGGACCACGAGCATGATGCCGGGCAATCCCCCCGGCAGGTTGGCCAGGCTCAGGGCCCAGATGGCGGCCCCCATGGCCGCCGAGGCCGCCACGGTCTTGGCCAGGGCCCCCCGGTCCACCTCCACCCGGATGTACCGGAAGGACAGGCGGGCCGTGACCAGCATGGAGAAGGCGAAGGACACCAGGGTGGCCAATGCCGCCCCCACGATGCCGACGACCGGAATGAGGAGGAGGTTGAGGACCAGGTTAAGGACGGCGGCGGCCGACATCACCCCGCCGATCTTCCGAGTCTCCTTCTCCACCAGCAGAACCTGGGTGAGGATAACCTGGGTCCCGTAGAGCACCATGGCCACGGCCACCACGGGGGTCACCATGTACCCTTCCCGGGCGATCTCGTCCGTGGTGAGGACCTCGAGGAGGTCCCGGGAGAGGAGCCCCAGGCCCACGCTCGCCGGAATGGCCAGGAGCAGGAAGTACTTGAGGGCCGCCCGGAGATAGGCCCTCACCCTGTCCCGAAGGTTCCGGTCGTAGAGGTCGGCCAGGGCGGCCGGCATCAGGAACCGGAGGGGGCTGGCTAGCATCAGGATGATGGCGCTGAGGGCGTAGCCGGGGGCGTAGTACCCCACGAAGGCCGTCCCCAGGACGATGCCTATGACGTACCGGTCCGCGGAGCCAACGGCCCAGTCGGACAGGTCCGCGGGTATCAGGGGCACCCCGAAGCTCAGGAACTCCCTGACCCGGGTGAAGCGGGGCCACTGCAGGCCCAGCTCCCGGACCACCAGGCCAAGCATGGCCAGCATCGTGACCGTCCGGGACACGAGGAGGGAGAGGACGGCGCCCCGAATGCCCATGTCCGAGAGCAGTGCCGCGGCCAGCAGCACGACGAAGAGGGTGGTCTGGAAGGCGATGAACCCCGAGTAGCGCTTGATGCGCTGGAAGGTTCGAAGGTAGTTGAAGAGCACGGAGTTGAGGCAGTCCACTAGGACAGCGGCGGCCATCAGCCTGATCACGTCCTCGTGGCCGGACAGCGACCCGGTGGCGATCCAGGGGGCGAGGAGGAAGATGGTGGCGGAGGCGGCCCCCGCGGTGCACAGGGACACCAGGAACACCGAGTAGAACCCCTCCCGGACATCCCTCTCCCGCCGCTCCGCTGCCAGGAACCGTACCATCGCCCCCGGCAACCCCAGGTTGATGACCAGGGGGGCGAGGGTCACGGTGGCCAGCACCAGGACCCAGATGCCGTAGTCGGAGGCGCTCATGTTCTTAGTGAGGAGGGGCAGTACGATGATCGCGCTCAGGGAGGTGATGAAGTTGGTGCTCCCTATGAGGACCAGCCTCCGTGAGAACAGTCTGTGGGCCGTCGAGCCCTGGGGACCCTCGGCCTCATCCCCTATCACCTGTCCTTCCGACCCGGTCATCCGCACGACCTCGCCCTGTTCGAGCAGGAACCCCATCGCCCAGCCCTAGACCCGCCCCGGCCAGGCAAGGGCGGCTCCCCCCAACAACGACCTGAAAGGTTAATACTTGCCGGGTCCCTTCTATCCCCCCGGTTGGGGTTCACCAGATGAAGAAGCTGATTTACTACCTCCCCCCGTCTGGCGATTCCTCCCCTAACCTCGTGGCCTCCTGCGTGTGGCGGCACCTGTACCAGGCCCGGGACGGCCTGGAGATGGACCTGCTGCTCCTGTCCGACGACGAGGGGGCGGCCCGTGCCCATCCAGATCTCGCCATCGACCCTGACCAGGCGGAGGACCACGTGGGGGACTCAGTGTTCTACTTCCCCATCAGCCCCACCGTCAGTCTAGGGCCAGCCTTCAAGAGGTTGCACAGGCTCCACAGGGCGGGGGCCCGGCTCGTCAGCGACTACCACGGGGACCTTCGGGAGGACTTCTACTACCACCGCAAGAACCTGGATCTGGGGCTCTTCCTCTACACCATGCCCTCGGCCGCAATGGCCCCCATCATCCTGAACTGGCACGAATGGCTCATCCTCCACTCCCGGTACCTGGAGAGGATAGTGAGGCGCAAGTACAACCTCAGGGCGGAGATCGCGGTGGTGCCCAACGGCATCGATGCGGAGGTGCTGGACCAAGACCACGGCCACGTGGACATGGAGGGGGAGCTTACCATCTGCTTCCACGGCCGCCACACCTACGAGAAGGGCCTGGACCTGCTCATCCAGGCGACGGCCGCCCTGCCTGAGGACTCCAGGGAGAGGGTCCACCTCCACCTCCTGGGCAGGGGGTCGATGGAGCCCGCCCTCAGGCGCGGGGCGGAGCGCCACGGCCTTACGGGCCAGGTCCACTTCCCTGGGTACCTGTCCAAGGAGGAGGTCTTCTCCTACCTCCACAGCGCCGACATGCTTGTCTACCCCTCGAGGTTCGACAACTTCCCCGTCTCCGTCCTGGAGGCCCTGGGCTTGGCCCAGGGCCCCGTACTATTCTCGGACCGGATGGGGATCGCGGAGTTCGGGGGACCAGCCCTGGAGGCCAACGTGTTCCCTCTCTCCATCGACGGCATCCGCCAGGCCATCCTTCATGTGGTCGAGGGACACGTGGATGTCGAGGCCACGGTACGGAAGCAGCGCGCCTTCGCCCGCCAGCACACGTGGGATAAGGTGATTCGCAAGTACCTCACGTTCTTCAACGAGCTCCCATGAATCCCCGCCAGGCATCGTGGCCCATCGGAACCCACAGGGACCGCATCTCTCCCTATCGACAATCTGCAACGACATTCCAGGGACCTGTTCCGACTCCTCAATGCTGGGCCCAGCGTCCCATCGGTCATTTTCATACTGCCAAGGATCCAGCTGGCTCTTGGCCGCCCCGCCTGAGACGCAAGGGATACTATTATTCCAGAGCGACACCTTATGTATAGCTGGACGGGACCCACCCCCTCACGGGCGAGGTGGGTCGCGACAGACGAGGGGATGATGGATTGGACCTAGAAGGGACCATCTTCATCATCGGTTCCGGTAGGTCGGGGACGACCATCCTCTACAGACTACTCGCGATACATCCGGACGTAGCCTGGTTCTCCGTCCTCAGCAACCGGCACCCCGCCTCCAGGTGGCCCATCCACCTCCACCGGCTGCTCGACGCCCCCCTCGTCGGCGACCGGCTCAAGCACGCCATCATCGCCCCCTCCCGCCTCACAACCCACCTGGGCATCCTCCCCAGCGAGGGCGAGGACATCTATGAGGGGTACTGCGGGCTCCGGCAGGACGTGAGGCTCACCGAGGAGGATTGGCAGCCCGAGGTGGACCAGAGGCTTAAGGACGTCTTCAGGCTCCACCTCGAGGTCACCGGCAAGGATAGGTTCCTTAGTAAGCGCACGTCCAACACCCAGCGCATCCGGCTCATCGCCCGGATGTTCCCAGACGCCCACTTCGTCCACATCATCAGGGACGGGAGGGCGGTGGCCTTCTCCTACCTGAACGTGGAGTGGTGGAGGGACGTGAGGCTCTGGTGGGCCGGGACCACCCCCTCCGAGTGGGAGGGGGAGGACGGGGACCAACTCGAACTCCCCGCCTTCCACTGGAAGCACAACTTGGAGGAGATCCTGAGGAACAGACAGGTCCTCCGCAACTACAAGGAGGTACGGTACGAATCCCTCGTGGCGGACCCCAGGTCCGTGGTGCTAGAGGTGCTGGACTTCTGCGACTTGCACCCCCGCGGGGGCTTCGAGGGGCAGCTCCCCCCGAGCCTTCCAGACATGAACAGGAAATGGAAAGAGAGCCTGAACGGGCCCCAGCTGGCAACCCTCGACCACGCCATCGGCGGGACGTTGAGGGAGCTAGGATACGTGGATTGACCCGCCGTTCACCCGGTCACGACCCACGGTCATGACGTCGCGGGACCACCAAGCCACGGAGGTGGAGTTCGGGCTCCCCCCTCGATCCGGTCCTAGCGGAACCTGTACAAATCGTGACCCTCCTCGTCGATGACGAGCGCCAACCTATCGGAGATCTGGTCCAGCGAGGCCTCCAAATCGTCTAGGTCGTCCTGGGAGACGTGGTCGTCCTCGGTTTCGATGTACATCGTCAGATCGGAGGAGTGGACGAGGTACAAGGAGGAATTCGCGGCTAGCTCGTTGAGGAAGGGCAATGCGTCCACATACCCGTCCCCGTCGAGGGCGGCCCTGATGGGGTGAGTCGACGTGGGCCGCTCCGATATCCCGACGACCACGCCCGCCAGCCCGAAGGGGGTCACAATCCGGGCCTCCGGTTCGGTGCGCTCACCTACCATCTCCGCGAACTCCAGGTCCTCGGAGGAGTAGGCGAACCTCTGGGAGTCGTCGCTCATGTACCGGAGGGCGTCATCCACGCAGAGGACAGGGCACACCAGTACCAGGGCCAGAAGGACCGCCCTCGTCCGCTCCGGGTATCTCAGGGCGAGGTGGAAGGCCCCCGTCACGAGAAGTACGATGCCGGGTATGTACAGGAAATCCAGGAACCTGACGGTGAGGGGGAGGAAGTCGAAGAGGAGCGGGTTCAGGATGAAGAGGGCCAGTACCAGTCCGAAGGCGGCCAGGACCCGCAGGAGGTCCCGGTCCATGGGGACGAAGGCCACGAAGAGGAAACCACCCGCCAGCATGATGAGCTTGGATGGCTGTATCCCGATGCCGTCGAAGCGGCCCGCCGAGGGCAGGTAGATGGCCAGGATGGCCACCGCCGCCGCCACGAAGAGCAGGGCCACGGAGGTGGTCCCCAGGAACCGGGACCGCTCCCGGAGGGCCTCAAGGACCGTGGACCCGTCCGGGATGGGGAGGTACCGCTCCAGAGCCACCGATCCGACCCACTTGAGGACCATCAGCCCCATCATGATCCCTATGGCCACCAGGGCGGGGTGGAGGCCGCCGATCTGGTTCTGGATATCGGGGAAGCTTCCTGTGTGATCCAGGGCCAGGTCCCACATCAGGAAAGTCGCGATGGCTAGGACCACCGCCATGACCAGGTGGTCCCGGTCGGTCCTGCTGGGAGTGAGCAATACCCAGAAAACCAGGGCGATGAGGAAGCTGAGGTGGTGGGTAAGCAGGACCGCCACCAGGAGCACGAGGGCGAGGTGGTGGTGTCGGATCGTGAGCTGGTTGAGGACCAGGGCCGCGATGAGCACGAGGCCGAGTAGCTCGGGCACGTACCATTGGGTCTGGAAGAACATGAAGTCCAGAAGGCCGAAGACCACCCCCCCGATGGTGGCGAAGAGCAGGTCGGTCCGGCGGAGCAGGACCAGCACGATGAGGAGGTCCAGGAGGAAGAGGAAGAGCACGGGCGTCCAGGTCAGGACCGCCATGGGCTCCGGCCCCAGTGAGGAAACGGAGGCGGCCACCACGTGGCACCCGGGCCAGGCGTTGTAGTCCGACGGAATGATGTCCTCGGCCCCGCCGAGAAGGGACCATGAGGACAGCCGCAGCCATACCTTGACCAGGTAGAGGTGGAAGTAGGGGTCCAGGCCATAGAGGCCGTCCCGGGACAGTAGGAACGGAAGCCTGAGGAGGACCGTGACCACGGGGGCCACCAGCGCCAGGAGCTGCCTATAGCGACCTCTCATAGACACCCACCGTGTCCGCCAGCCAACGCTCCTGTGAGAACCGCGTCCGGCAGTCCTTCCTCGCCCTCTCCCCCATCCTTCGGGATTCCTCCGGGTCCCGCACCAGCCTGAGCATCGCCTTCTGAAGCCCCTTCTCGTCGCCGTGGTTGTACAGGAGGCCGTTCACGCCGTGGTCCACCACCTCGTCCATGCCGCTGACCCGGGAGGAGATGACGGGCCTGCCCGCGGCCATCGCCTCGAGTACCGCGTAGGGCATCCCCTCGCTGAAGGAGGGCAGAACCACCGCCATGGCCTCGTGGTAGAGGCCGATGAGCTCGTCCCGGTCCACCCAGCCCCGGAATCGGACCCTGTCCTCCACGTCCAGCCTCCTTGCCAGTTCCATCATCTCCTCCAGGTCCTCCCCGTCACCGGCCACCACCAGCTCCACGCCCTCCTCCTGCTCGCACAGGGCAGCGAAGGAGCGCACCAGCTCCCTCACCCCCTTCTGGTAGACCACCCTCCCCACGTATAATATCTTATGGGCGCCCCGGGTTCCGGGCTCCGGTCCGCCCTCGAAGCGGGCCAGGTCCATCCCGGGATAGACCACCTCGATACCTTCTGGGGCCTGACCGTAGGAGACCAGCAGCGCGGCGTCGGAGCGGGAGAGGGCGATGACGGCGCAGGCCCGGTCCAGGACGTAGGGGAGCTGGAGGCGGTTCCGCATCCGCTTGAAGGCGTTGGAGAGGCGACCGGACTTGTAGAAGTCCCCGTGGTAGGTCACCACCATGGGAGTGCTCCCGCGGCGGGCCGCCGCCTGGGTGGAGATGATGCTTAGGGGTGAGTGGACGTGCATCACGTCCGCGTTCACCTCCGCGAGAGCCCTCCCCAGGCCGAAGGTGAGGGCGTCGGAACCGATCTTGCAGGAGGGGGTCCAGATGATGCGGAAGTCCTCCTGGGCCTCCGCTGGGAAGCCCGACAGGTCGGAAGTGATGACGGCGACCTCGTGGCCCAGACCGACCAGGCCCCGGGCCAGCTCGAGGACGTGGCGCTCCTGGCCTCCCTTGTGAGGAGGGAAGTACGCCGTCACGATCACTATCCTCATCCCGTCATCAGCTCCCTTCGCGTACCACGGTCGCATTCGGTCCATGAGACCCTTCCGGTCCCTCCTTCGGGGGGCTCACCCCCCAACCATCTCCTCCAGCCCCTTCAGGGTCCGGTCCCAGGAGAAGGCCTTGGACTGCTCGTAGGCCATGTCGCTCATCCTGGTCCACTCGTCCTCGTCGGACATCCGGGCCACGACCTCCGGGTAGGACGCCTCGTCGTAGGGCACCGACCCCCTGATGAGATCGAGGCGCTCCCGCCAGCTGGGTACCAGGGCCGGCAGCCCGTACGAGATGTACTCCAGGTGCTTGGCGGAGAACCCCTCGCAGCGCAGCCTGTCCTTGGAACACGTGACCAGGCCCAGCTGGTAGTCCGCCAACAAGTCCGTGTTCGGGGCGGCGCCCCTGTAATCCAGGCCGAGCCTACGGTCGGGACGGGGGAACCCGAAAACTTCGACGTCGCACGCTCCCCAGGAGGAGAGGCGGGCCAGCAGGTCCAGGTTGGCCCAGTACCCGCCCAGGTACCCCAGGTACACAGCTCTGGGTGGCGAGGCGAAGCTGGCCCTCCTCTCCTTGGGGTGGCAGCCGTAGGCCATGGTGACCAGGTTGTCGCCATCGTACGTGTACTTGCGGACGTACTCCCGATAGGTCTCCCAGTGGAAGAGGACGTGGTCCGACGACCTGTATATCTCCAGCTCCACCTCCCGGAGGGCCGAGATGACCGATTTGGGGTAGTCGCCGCTGAACTCCAGCTCGTCCACGGCCGGTGTGGGGCAATCGTAGATCTTTACGCAGGGGAGGTCCTGGGTGAGCACGTAGGCGTGGGGGAAGGAGAGGCAGATGACTGCATCGAACCTCTCCCTGTCCAGCACCTTGCGCTGGATGATGTCGGCCCACCGGCGCATCGGCCTCACCAGGACATCCCCGCTGGCCAGACCAGACCTCATGGCGGCGCTGGCGATGGGCTCCCGCAGACGTAGGTACCGGTTGTAGCCGAACCCGAGGAGGTCCACGGGAACCACCTGGTGGCCCCTGGCCTCCAGGTACCTGGTCATCTCCAGGGGCCTCACTGAGTTGGCGTTCGCGTAGCCGGTGTAGAGCAGCGCTACCTTCATCCCGGAACACACCTCACCATCCACCAGCTCCCCGCGGGACCGGCCGGTGAACCATGGTGTGGAAGGATCCTCGAACTCCCCATCGTGCCCAAACACCCGGGTCCTACGGCGACCGGTTCCGGAAGGAGCTGTCATCACTCCAAAGCGACCAGTGCGCTGGCCGCGGGCCAGTCCACTAACGCCATCCGTCTTAACCCTTACGATAATGAACACCGGAATCCGACTTGAGTTTACAGTAGGGTCATGTGCCCCCTACTCTTATAAGGTCTGGATATAATCTGGACGGGGCAGATGATGACGATGATGGAGGACGGTAATCTCAAGACGGTGG
>CBDUQW010000101.1:0-11421 GCA_965369625.1 uncultured Thermoplasmata archaeon
ACTTCCTTGCAAGATGGGATGGCGTAAGGGTATTTGAACAAGACATGGGGAGGGGGCCTGGGATGTGGTGGTTCGACTAGGGGGGGCGCGGGTGGTTCCCGAGAACGCCGGAGGCCCAGGCTGCTGCCGCAGGGGCATGAATTGCTGCTGCGCGGTCGGCGCGCACGCGCGCACCGACCTTGCCAGGATAGGGGAAGGGGCCTGGACCAATAGTGGCGTCCTCGATAACGTGGGTCGATGGGTGCATGACAAGTGGAGCCCATGTTTGGTCGTTCGCTATCTCCTCAACCCCATCTGGACCGGGCGAGGATGCCTATGGTGGCAGCGAGGAAGCAGATCACCACGACGAATACAAGCATGATTGTCCCTTCGCTGTCCTCACCGCTACTATGGGATCGGTCGGAGGGGGGCGGAACGCCATCGCCCGGTCCTTCCGGTCCACCACCAGGATCCTCGGGAAGTTCCGGGTCCGTCGGTGGCTGTGGCACGACAGGCGGTTCAGGCTCGATCGGCGGATCGGGCTCAGGTTCGACCGGCGGCTCGGGCTCATCGGGCGGTTCCGGATCCTCCGGCTTGGGGACGAAGACCGATGTCCTGTTCGATCGTTCTCCCTCACCGGCCTCATTGACGGCGCTCACCCTGTAGTAATAGGTAAAGCCGGGCACCAGGATGGTGTTGTGGAACTCATTCGTTCCCGAGGTGACGACGCCTTCGACGGTGGGCACACCACCGGAGGTCGCGCGGTACACGCGATACTCCAGGACCGGCCTACCTCCATCGTCCAACGGTGCCATCCACGATAGGACCACCACACCATCCACGAACTCCGCTGTTAGGTTCCTCGGCGGGGAAGGAACGACGGGCGTCTTGACCGCTGGTACACTGATATGATAGGACGGTGGCCCCTCGCCAAGGCCGTTGACCGCGGTGACGTAGTAATAATAGACCTTGCCATCCACGACGTCCTCGTCCGAGAACGATGTAGGGGCAGGCCACCAGAGGTTCCAGTCGGACCAAGAATAGGAGGTACGACCTACCTCCTCCATCTCGTCCAGGCTGGTGCCCCGGTAAACGATGTACCTGAGGATCTCCGCGTCACCGTAATCGAGGGGTGGCTCCCAATCCAGGGCGACACTGCCGTCACCGGCGGTCCCGGTGAGGTTGACGGGAGGCGATGGCAGCCTCCTCGGGATGAGGAGAAGGTGCTTCGTCCCGGAGCCCTCTCCCTCTTCGGTCAGAGCCGTCAGGTAATAGATGTGATACATGCCGTTGACCAGGCCCGTGTGGTCGTATTGAAGGGACTCCGGACCCTCCAGGGTTATCGCGGTGAAGGAGCTCCCCCTAAGACTCCCGATGATGTTGCACCCGCCGAAGCCGTGCCATGCGCGCCAGTAGATCCGGTAGCCTGTGATGGGTGAGTCACCGACGGATTGGGGAGGCGACCACGTGAGCAGGTTGTGCTCGTTGCCCTCGGTCCCGTTGAGGTCTGTGGGTGCGCTGGGTGACGATATCGTCGTCGCAGAGAGCCTTCTGGAGGCGGGCCCCTGACCAGCATCGTTCCAGGCAGCCACCCAGATCTCGTATTGAGTCCCATAGGTGACATCAGTGTAGATGTACGTGCACCTGTCCCCCCAGGTGTTCTTGAACTCTGGGTTCTTTTCGCCCTCGGCGAGGAAGTACACCGTGTAGTGGCTGATGTTGGATGACCCGATCTCCAAGGGCATCTTCCAGTTCACCACCACCCTGCCGACGGCGGGGATGACCTCCATGTCCCGGGGTGCGCCGGGGCGCCCTGCCGACTTGGCGTACTGGATCCGGTTCCCTGTGGAGTTGGCGAAGGCGATGTGCAGGTCCGCCCTCTCGTCGAGGGCGAGGGAGAAGAGAGTGCCGTTGTCCCCGTTCCTGCCGTGGACCTGCCTGGTCCACTTGCCATCAGGGCTCATCCTGTAGTGGCAGAAGGTGCCATACCATGGGTAGGCGCCAACGATGTGGACGACTCCCGCGGATGTGATCTCGATCGAGGGATCGTGGGTCATGTAGTAGGAGGGCATGGGAAGGCTAAACACCCATCCCTCGTCCCCTCGCCTGGCAATGAAGGTCCTGAGGTTGATCGGGTCATCCACGTAGTCCTTGTGCTTGCGGGTGTACGCGATGAGCACCCTGAAGTCATCGTCAGCGCTTATGTCGAAGGGACCGAGGACGTTCGACTGAATATCCTGCTCCACGTCGGTCCAAGTGCCATCGGTATCCCCCACGAGGTAGTGCATGCCGTAGAAGGGCGGTCTAATGTACTCCCCGTAGTTGGCGCTGTACACCACGTGCAGCCGGCCCGCGTCGTCCAGGGTGACGGAGGTGCGTCCACTCGCGTTGAAGGGTTTCTTGTAAAGGGTCTCGACCTCCCACCCCTCATCTCCCTCAAGACATGCGTATATCGGGACCTTCAGACCACCATCGAGGTAGACGATGTGGATCCTACCATCGGGTCCGACGACCATCGAGGGGAACGGCGAGCCAGTGATGTTGCTTGCCACGGTCCCGCTCACGCTATCCCTGTCGCTCGATATCTGGATGGACCCGTCCTTGGGCTCGTGGTACACCAGGTAGTAGTACCCGTCGGCATCGACGACCAGGTCTAATCCCGTGACCTCGGCCTCGGGATCGTCTCCAGCCGGCTGGTTGACCCAATCCACAGTCCAGCAGCCAGCACTATCACGCACCGCGTAATAGACCTTGCCGCCCGAGTTCGTGTAGGCGATGTGGACCGTTCCATCGGGAGCGATGTCGATGGCAGTGCCCGCCGGGTCAGGAACGGGACCGGAGTCCACGTCCTCGATGGACCACTCGAGATGATGCTCGTCCGAGGCCTGGGTCGACCCCATTGCCAATAGGAGAACACCTGCAAGTACGAGGAATATCAGGTAGTGTCTCATCTCAACCCCTGGACGGTGCTGATGCGGATACTTGCACGCCGAGATTATAAACACTTTTCGGATTGTGTTCGAAATCTGTGGGTGCGTGACATGTGAGCCAGTTTTGTCCAAGAGGGTCCCACGATCGCGACGCGCCCGACGACCGAGGCCACGCCCCCCCCGTGCCATGCTGGCCCGGGAGCACGTCCCTCCCGCAGGGACGTGGTGGTCCTGTGAGAAGGGGCAGGTGGTTCCCGGGGCCCCACGCGGATGCCTGCTGCATGAATTGCTGCTGCGCGGTCGGCGCGCACGCACCTCCCTTGCCAGGACAGGGGAAGGGGCCTGGGATGTGGTGGTTCTGCTTCGAGGCGCAGGTGGTTCCAGGGGCCCCATGCAGACGCCTGCTGCTGCCGTAGGGGCATGAATTGCTGCTGCGCGGTCGGCGCGCACGCGCGCACCGACCTTGCCAGGACAGGGGAGGGGGGCCTGGGATCGACCGTGGCGTGCTCGACAACACGGGTTGTCCATTACCCTCGGTCATCGCTTCCTTCGTTGTGAAATCGCACAGATAAGGCATATCGCAACGAGGGTGGTTATGGCACCTAAATGAGGCGATTCCTCCGTCTTCTTCCTTTCCATCGTAGGCACTGGTCCAATGGGTTGACCGTTCTCGTCCAACTCGAGGTCGAAGAAGAGGTCCTTCCATCCGTCCTTCGTTAAAGTGACATTGGCGGGAGATGACAGGTCGACCCATTTGACCTGTAGGTCCACAAACCCTTCATCGTCGGTCGTGCCCGTGTAGTAGGTCTCCTTGAATGTGATCCTCAGGACGGCCTTCGGCACGGGTTTACCGTTCGCGTCGAGGAAGGGCCCGATGGTCAGCTCGAACTCTTCGGGGCGGACGGTTATGACAACTGTGTTCGTGGCGGAGTTCCCCTGGGCGTCCTCGACACTCAGGGTCACCGTGTACTCGCCCGCTATGGCGAACAGGAAGGAAGGCCTCGAGCCCGTCATGACCTCCTCCGAGCCATCGTAGGTGAAGTTCCATCGATGTCTCACGATGGCCACATTGTCAGTCGAGCCGGACCCATCGAACCTGTGTTCATTATTGAAGAACACGAACCCATCCTCGCCAGCATCCGCTATCGGGTCCTCCGAATCCATGACGGTCACGGTGATCGTCACAAAATCCTCCAGTTCGACGGCGTCCTTGACCATCAGGGTCACATCGTAGACGCCTGGCACTTCGAAGACGTACGAGACGGTCATACCCTCTTTCGTAACGACATCGGGAACATCGGCTATTCTCCATTCCCAACTGACGACCCCTACATTGTCAACGGATTCGCCACCGTCGAACGCCACCTCCTCGCCCTGATCGACCGTCATATCGACCCCGGCGTCCGCCCTGGGGGGGGTGATGTCCCTTACGGTCACCATGAGTTGGTCCTCGGCCCAGTTCCCTTGGGCGTCCTCCACGCGCAGCACTACCTGGTAGACGCCTGCCTGCTGGAAGGTCCATGTGGCCTGGGCCGTGGGCAGGTTCACCTGCTCGCCTGAATATTCGAAGGACCAGGTGTACAGGGCGATCCACTCGTTATCGGAGGAGGACTTGGCGTCGAAGGTCAACTCACCCCCTTCATCGGTGTACTGGTCCTCTCCCGCTATCGCTATGGGAGCCTCAGTGTCCTGGACGGTCACCGTTATGGTGTCCAATGCCATCTTGCCAGCTGCGTCGGATACCTCCAGCGTGACAAGGTACTCTCCGGATTCGTTGAACACGAAGGTGGGATGGACGCCGTATAGCGTGACCGACCCCTCGGGCATCCTGATCACCCATCGCCAGGTCACGACCCCGACATTGTCGGTGCAGCTAGAGCCATCAAAGGTCATCTCGCTCCCCTGGTCGACGGTCTGGTCGGGACCCGCATCGGCCACCGGTGGGACGATGTCCCGGACCGTTATGGTGAAGTTGGCCATGGTCCAGTGTCCCGCAGGGTCGGTCAACTTGAGGGTGCCGTCGTACTCGCCCGGTTCCTCGATGGTCACGGATACCCTTTCCCCCACTCGTGTGATGTTGAGTCCATCGGGGTCTATGGACCACAGGTACTCGACAATACCCTGGTTGTCCCAGCATTGGGTAGCGTCCAGATAGAACGGGGCGCCCATATCGACGACCATCTCCGGCTCGATCATGGCCACAGGTGGGTCCAGGTCCAGTACGGTGACCACCTTGATATCGATGTCCATGTTGCCGAAGGCGTCCCAGACCGTCAGCACCACATTATAGACACCTGGGATGTCGAAGGTATGGTTGTCGATTATGTTGGACAGGCTGATCGGACGACCGCCGTAGGCGAAGTTCCATGAGAGACTGTCGATGCCGACGTCGTCACTCGACCCGGTGCCGTCGAAGGTGACGGTGGTGTTCTGAGGTACCGTCTCGTCCTCACCCGCGTCCGCCACGGGCCTGACGAGGTCGATCATGTTCACCAAGGGGTAGTCGTCCCTATTGAAGCCCCCAGCCAGGGCGTAGGGGGTGTCCCACACCCTACCGTCGGAGGTCTGGGCGTTGGGATATCGGGTCGTGTAATCGCTCCAGTAGTTGCCGTGGGCGCCATTATCGTATTCATTGGCACCTCTGTCGGATGCCTGGAGACCATTGTACGTCCCTGAGGAGGCATCGTAGTTGTTCTTCTCGAAGGTGTTGAGGTAGATCTTACTCTGGCCACCGGTCGTCGCTATGCCATATCCAGTGCATTCAATTATCATGTTCAGCGTGATGGTCTCAAAATCTCCATCCGACACGATGCCCTTGGTGCAATTGATTATGACGCATTCGGTGATGTTCGCATAGCTTTGGTCGCTCAAGGGATTCTTCGAATCGATCCCGGTACCAGCCACGTTCTCGACGGTGCAGTTGATGATAACTATGTTCTTGCCGCGTACCATAATTCCCGTCTTGGTGCAATTGGAGACGATGGAATCCGACATCGTCATGTCATCCCATTCCAGGGCGACGCCGTACACGCATCCATCGACATGGTTGCCAGTGACGTTCGTGTTCGCAGCCATGATGTAAAGGCCCCAGTAACAGTTCGAGATGACGTTGTCCTGTATCGTCCCTGCCCAAGTTCTATCATAGGCGACCACATATATTCCATAGAAACAGTCCGTCACGGTGTTGGAGGAGACATTGAAGACCTTCGTCTCGATCCAGATAGGCGGACCGTCGAACCCTTGGTACGAACAATCCCTCACGGTACACTGCTCGCCTTCCTTGAGCCTGACCCGGCCCTCGGTGCAGTTGGATACCTCGGTGATGTTCCCCCTCGTCACGAGGATGTCGCCGGTACAGTTCTCAATGATCGTCCTCTCGACATCCGCCACGTTGATGTCGTAAGCCCCGGTCGTCCTGGTGGTCACGTTGACGATGTGCACCGTCACGTTCCTGTCATCAACACCACCGATAATAAGCCCACCACTGGTGACGTTGCCCTCGATGAATATGTCCTTGATCGTCAGGTTCCAGGTCTCGGTGATGTCTAATCCTCTCTTGTCGTAATAATCGAGGGCTGAGATGTTGAACATGCAGTCATGGATCGTGAGATTCGTAGTGTTCCTTATCCGCAAAGCGGAGTGAACATCTGCAGTGGTGATGTTCCATATCTCGCAGTTCCTTGAGGACCAGATGTTTATCGGGTACTTGGCGACCATTGTCAGGTTCGTTATCGTTATGTTCGTGCAGTTCCCCAAGTAGACCTGACCTGCGTTCCCGTCGATGGTGACATTCTCCAGATTTGTATGAAATTGGAGGGGCTTACCATCGACAGTATTGTTGAGGTCGACATCGAGGGTGAAGGAGAACGCAACCAGTATTCCGTGGGTTCCAAATGTGTTCCCTTTGATGGAGGAATCCGTTATCAGACTAACCATGACAAGGTCGTCTCTGAAATTATCAATAAATGTGCAATTGTGGACAGATACGCGTTCGCACTGAACGGCATAGAGACCCGTTGCGTGGTTGCTCGAGTTCGAATGGATGATGTTGATGTCGTTCGATTGTCGGATGCTGTAACCGTAGCCGTTGTTCCCAGAACAGTTGCCTCGTGTCACGTTTATCCTGTTGCAGTATGCGATGAAAATAAAACTGGGACCTTCGCTCAGGTCCACATCGGTCAGTTCACAGTCATCGTTATTCGAGAAATACACGTTCCCTCCGTCACGAATCGTGATGTTCCTCAATGTGATGTTCTGGCTATCCGTGACCGAGCATGAAATACGCGCCCTTCCATAAAGGGTGATGTTCTCGAACGTGCCGTTCCGTACATTGTCGAGCGAAAACCGATTGAAGGTTAAGGAGGCGTTCATCGTGATGTTCCTCACGATGAAGTGCTTGGTCGTATCCTCAATTATTATTATAGCTGTGAGCGGATTGTTGATCTCCCAGTCATTGATCAGATAGGGATTGTCTTCTGTACCATTACCGGACCTTACCTCATAGGCCGTCTCGAAATCAGAATCGCTTCTGATACCGATACAGTTCAGTTCCTCGGCCTCCGCATCGTCAGAGATGATATCTGTTGACAGGAGGATTAGGAGAATTAAACTGAGTGTTGCGATGATGAGTTGCCTGAAGGAAATGAATATTAATCTCTCATCGATGGATATTGAAAAACCCATTGAACCCAAACCATTGTATTCGCCAGATGCGGCATTTGATAATAATCCTGATGGAATTAAACCTTTCTCTTGAGGACATGTCGACAACTGGCATTGTGGCGCACGGAACAATGTTTTATTGTACTCTCCTGGCTCAGTTTTCAAGTACTAGACGAGGTGGATCGTGGGGTGCGTGTCGCACCCAGGTGCGGCCTCGTTGCCAGGACGAGGGAAGGAGGCCTGGGACGTGGTGGTCCGGCATCGAGGCGCAGGTGGTTTCCGAGGTCCCATCCAGGCTCCTGCTGCTGCCGCAGGGACATGAATCGCTGCTGCGCGGTCGGCGCGCACCGACCTTGCCAGGATTGGGGAGGGGCCAGGGATGTGGTGGTCCGGCATCGAGGCGCAGGTGGTTCCCGAGAACGCCGAAGGCCATCGATGCTGCCGCCGGGGCATGAATTACTGCAGCGCGGTCGGCGCGCACGCGCGGCCTCGTTGCCAGGATAGGGGAAGTATGTGGTGGTTCGGCATCAGGGCGCAGGTGGTTCCCGAGATGGCCGAAGGCCATCGCTCCTGGTGGAGGAGGTAATGCTGGCTAACTGCCCCCTGAGGCCGGAGGGGAGGCGGCGGTCAATATCTATGCGGCCTCACTGATCCCTTAGCAGGTCCTGGGTCGATGCAAACATCCTTTCGGCCATCTCGATGGCGAGGCGGGCCCCGTCCCTGCTGAAGGCGAGGCCGTAGTCCGCCTCGTGCCTGAGGTCCATCACCAGCTCGAAGTCCCCCGCGACCCGTTCATCGAGCATCCCCTCCTTGACGTAGAGCTCCCTCAGGGCCACGACGAGGCAGAGATGGCTCTTCTCCCGGTAGCCCTTCGCGAGCACCAGCGCCTTTGCGCAGTGGAACATCGAGTAGTACGCCTGCACCGAGGCCCACTTGTCATCACCATGTTCCCGACTTGCCCTGGCGCTTCCCAGGTCGTGCTCAGCTCCCTTCAGTTCCTTCTCAACAATGGCTGGGGAAGCATGGAACCTGGCGAGCCTGCCCTGTCTGACGCACCGCTCGAACTCACTCATCCAGATCACCTCTCATCAGGACGATCCCCTTGCCGATCTCCTCCGAGAGGGCCGGGTCCTTCTCCGTGAGCTCCACCATGGCGTGAGGGCTCATGACGATCGGCCGCACCTCCCTTCCGTTGACCCTCGCCCGACCGAGCAGGTCCCTCGTCCCGTCCTCATCGAGGGTAACGACGAGGAGGTCGATGTCGCTGGCGTGGGTGTCGTCCCCACGGGAGCAGCTTCCGAAGAGCACCACCTTGATGGCCAGGCCGTCGAGGGCCTTCAAGATCCCACCGAGCTCCTGGATGTTCATGAACACCTTGAAGCTCACAAGGGCGGGATTGTCAGTGTCGGCCCTCCAGTAGACGTTCACGCCGTCCTTCCTGCGCACGACGAGGTTGTCCTCGAGCAGACCTGCCAGTGCCGTGTGGCAGCCGCTGACGCTCGCCCCCACCCCGTTCGCAAGCTCCTTGGTGTAGAACTGGTCCGAGGGATGACGGGCCAGGAAGGTCAGGAGCCTGATGCCCAAAGGCGACATATTCGATTTTTCGAAAACATTTTCGATTTTTCGAACCATGGGTGTGAATAGAGCCCGTGCTTTATATACTTGACCGAGGGGTCGGTGGACGTGAATGTTGGATCGATGGACGATCTGGATGGATAATGATCGACGGAACTGCATACTACAAACACAACTTGAGGGGTGCGGGGCAACCGAGCCAGTATATCATTTTTCCAAGAGGATCCAATTATCGTGATGCGCACGACACCATGGCATGGATTCCCCCGGCCAAGGATGTGGTGGTCAGGCATCGAGGCACAGGTGGTTCCCGAGAAGGATGGAGGCCCTTGCTGCTGCCGCAGGGGCATGAATTGCTGCTGTTTGCCTGGATAGGGGAAGGGGGCCTGGGACCGATCGCGACGTGCCCGACCATACCGGTTGCGGGGTGCGAGTTATTCGGAAATGAACAGCACGTACCGTGGAAGGATGGTTGTGGGGCACGGGGCAATGCACGCTACATGAATGGTCGAGGGGATCACCTCAACCTTCTCCACCTCCACCCCCACTTATAGCGGGGTTCATCATCCATCCGACCCCCATTGCAATAATGCCAATTGCCAAGATGATTGTTCCCGCTTGAAAGCCTGCTAGGATGATCAATATTCCTACAACCAACCCGAGCCACCCTATCACCTTCAGTCGGCTGGATAAGGTTATCCAATCTTCGAGCCCAAAAGAGGTCTTCCCCTTGGCCGATCCCCGCATTTTCCGGTAATTGTACATCACAGCGGGTCGGAAGCCTTGTTCAAAGAACCAGCTAAGCTTCCGGCTGCGCTCACCCTTGTGCGCAGCCATGTACCTGTTGAGCACGTCCCACTCGTACTGGTCGTACGTTCCCCGATGTGGATCCCATGTATCGAATCCCCACTCCTTGGCACCCATCTCGAGGAGGGTCCTCTCCCTCACGATGCTGTCGGGGATGGTCGCGTTCAGCTCCTCAGGGCCGATGGTCCTACCATCGGCCATCATGATCCCTTGGATCTGCATCCTCTTCCTCGCAGGGATGTAGAGCAACACTCCCACCAACAGCAAAAGGAGCCCGATGCCAGGTATCGCGAAGCAAACAACGTAAAACAAATTGTCGCCGATGGCGCTCGCCTGAAGCCCAGAGAGGGAGAAAGGAATGATTATCATGATGGTTCCGATTACCATCAATGCCTTTGGACCCGTTGTTTGAAATCGATCCCCCACTCAACCACGAGGGTACTGTGTGGACGTCTGAATTAAACCTTTCTGTGCTCTTGGCATAGGTCACAGTACTGATGGTTGTCGGCAAGGCTGATTGATGGGTGCGTGGGAAAACCCGTTGTGGGGTGCTCAATTGATGCACATGAATGGACATGAGGGATCATTACTCGGTTGATCCCTCACCGAAATACCACAAGTAGGAATATGACCAAGGCGGCCGTTGAGAGTATCATCAAACCACCATCCTTCCAGTTCGTTCCGATTGGAGTTGGGATCCGGCCGACCATCATCATAAATTTGAGTGTGGCTAAGACGGTCACCGTCAATGCACCGTATACAGCGAAGGCGACCAATACGGGTGATGGTATGGCCTCTTGGCCGTAGACCAACTCAACGAAAAGGATGGCGAGACTTGTCAGGATGAGGGCAGATGAGAGTATCTGCATCAACCTCACCCATATATCGTACCGGTCCCAGCCCAAGCAGGTTCCCTCGTCCCAGTAAGGAGATGGTGAAGAATAACCTTGACGTAACGGCTCTGGAGTGGTGAACGGTCCAATGGAGGATCCAAGGAGTGTGCAATGGGGCCCGAGGTGGACATCCTCACTATGGTGGTTGCGGGGTGCCTGGCAAGGTGAGCCAGAATAGAATCTATTCATGGAAAACAATCATTCTAGTCCATGACGACCGGGATCGTGTCGCCCCCCCGCGCCAACCCGGCGCTAGAGCACGTCACGTCCCTCCCGTCCGGACAGGGATGTGGTGGTTCGGCTTCGAGGCGCAGGTGGTTCCCGGGGCCCCATGCGGACGTCTGCTGCTGTCGCAGGGACAGTAATTGCTGCTGCGCGGTCGGCGCGCGGCCTCGTTGCCGGGATATGGGAGGGGGCCTGGGATGTGGTACAAGGCTTCGAGGCGCAGGTGGTTCCCGGGAGCGCCGAAGGCCATCGATGCTGCCGCAGGGGCATGAATTGCTGCGCCTCGCCGCGCACCCGCGCGGCCTCGTTGCCAGGACAGGGGAAGGGGGCCTGGGATGTGGTGGTTCGCC
>CBDUQW010000102.1:0-11280 GCA_965369625.1 uncultured Thermoplasmata archaeon
GTGAAGGTGACTGCGTGGAACAGCCATGTCAACGATTCAAATGCTAAACAAATACGTGAAAAGAAAGTGGAAAACCAGGATGTCTCCCTGGGCGGCCCCATTCCCCCTTCGTATCTATCCCGCGCAGGGGACCTCGTGCGAGGTCCCCGAGCATCGCATCAACCTTGCGGTCATTCCTTGTCACGTACGCGACAATCCTTCTTCTGCCGAAATTTCGGGGCAAGTACTGGGGATCCATGGCTCCTGCATAATATTGCAGCGAACGTTTCGATGTATATCGTGACGAACGTCGCAAGTTATTTACGCCCCGAAAAAAGAGGCACTGGCTCACATTGTTTCGCACGTCACAATGGAGATTGTTGGGTACTAATCCTGGCGCAGGGGAGCGCGAGTGCGCTCCCCGAGCACAATCTGCCATGAATGTCGTAATAATGTTGCCGCTATCATTCGATATTCAATCCACCAGGATCATCTGAGGATGCCCTGGGAACGGAGGTGGGTGAGGCACTCGGGATATCGCATGGGGCAGTCGATGTAATCCTGGAATTGTCGGGTGGTCAGATGGCACTGTCTGGCCATCTTCGACAGCAGCTTCTTACCAATATCATGGTCAGGTCCTCTGCTGACCTTAGTTCGGACACTGGTCTCATTATTGTCCTCGTCGAGGAGGACCAGTCTCGTATGGCCTTCTCGCAGCTCCTCTTTCATGAACCGCTTCTTGGTGAGGCCCTTGACAACTTCATTCCGCTTGTACACCTTTGACATGTTCCAGCACGTCCTTCCATTCAGGGACCAACTCGCGTAGGGCATCCCTCAGTCGTATGGCATCGGACGAGAGCTTGGAATCGTCCTTAGGAGCGTACCCTTCAAGGGCCACATTGAAATCGCTCTCGAAGTCTTTTACAGCCTCAGACCAGTCCTGCCCAGTACCGATAAGATTCAAGCTCTGGTCATCCTCTAGCCAGATCGCTCCCTCCTGGAATCTCACATTCGCATTCAATGGTCGGGAGAGTTGGACATCAAGACCATTGAACTCTATAGAATCGAAACGTTCGGTCTCCAGCCTCCTGATTTCCTTGAGCTCCACTATCCGACTCACCTTTCCCCTGATCCTCAGCACCCTTGCCGTTGCTTCTACCACATGACCGAAGTTCTCCATGACCGACTTCACAGCATCCTGATCGAATTCCCCCTTGATACCATCGATTTCCAGGTGCATCCTATCTATAATCTTCGCACCAACGAGGGCACCCCTGATGGTCTCCTCGGTTTCGTACCGATCACTTGCCTCCTTCTTTTCCCAAGAGGAAAGGTCGTCGATCAAGTTCGTGGTCGTGTCGTCAAGACGATATTTACGCTTTCCGCTTCCCCAAGAAATAGTAGCTGGGACCTTCCCAGAGATAGCAATCCTATACTTCGATAGAATAGCCTTCCGATATTCTGGCCCCTTAACGATTTTGTGAAGGGCCTCATGAGCGGATTCTAGGTCGGTGGAATTTACCGCCTTCGTTACTCCAGTGAATACATCAGTTGCCTTCTTTCCCAGGTCTTCGATTTCTTGAATAGTACCATCAACCCCCAAGGTCGCCTGTGTAGGTGCACTCTTGGTTTCTACCTCGGCCATTAGGGGACTTGAATGGGACATGTTCCGTATAACGAGAATTAGTTCTTCTTTCGCCCTTTTTGGAGGAGGTCCACGATCGGGGGATGCTTTTAAAAGGTACCTGCCAATGGTATAGAAAGTATCTTGGACGCCTCCGAGAAAGGATACGAGATCCTCAACGGTAGGTTCATCACCAGGCAACTCAAAATGCAGAATCTTTTCTCCCTTCAAGACTTCCAACCCCTATCAGAAATATCATTATCATTCATATACTCTTCCCGGGAGGTTCGGTGAATGTGCAACGGGACTGATTCATGAGACATCTAACATCTCGCTTTCCTTTCCTGGCGCAGGGGAGCACGCGTTTGCTCCCCGAGCACCGCTCAACCCAGGGCCTCGTCGACAAATCCCTTCATCCACTCTATCTCGTTGCCGTTGAACATCGTGGCGGGGCCCACGGCGACGAAGCGGCCCTGGAAGCCTCCCGTCAACACACCGACCCTCATCCTCTCGTCAGGTACATGCAACTCCCACTCGTACCACGCCCTCAACCCGTTGGCCTGAGGTCGAGTGATGGGCTCCTCGAAGGGGACGCCAACCCCCTCCAGGACCTCCATGATGGCCGCTCCCGCGTCCCCCACGGTCAAGGGCGTCTCACGAAAGACCATGTCCCAGAAGTCGCTCATCTGGTACCGGCCGAACGCGTATATGACCACGAAGGTGGCCAGGAGCAGTATCATCACGAGCAGGGAGCGGATGGTGGAATAGGGTGAGAACGGGTGGTATGCGATGGGGAGGACGAACAGGACCGATAGGACCCCGAAGAGGATGTTCCACAGCCTCCCCTGCGGCCCCTTCCATCTGGTCATCCAATACCCCCTTCATATAGGAGGCTTCGACCTTATTATCCTATCACAGGGGGGAGCACGCTTGTGCTCCCCGAGCACCGCTCACCCCCACCGCGTCATCGATAAGGTCCTGCAACCTCTCTATTGCAACCCTGTTGTCATTTTCCAAGGGTCCGAGGAAGACCCGGGTGGTCTCTCCCTCAGGCGCCACCGCGATGGTCACCACGCCACGGTCCAGGTCGATGAACTCATCGATCCTGATCTTCAACAAGGACCTCTTGCCCCTGATCCTAACGGCGAAGGGAACCCCTCTCGCGGCCAAGGCCGCCTCGAGCCTCGGGATGATCCTTTGGCTGGACTCGTGGTATCTCTTGTAGGTGTAATCCCAGACTTCGGAGACCATATGACCGAGGAACATCACTGATCCCAACACTCCCAAAATGATGGGCATAAGGAACCCCACGGGATCCTCCACGAGCGCCCTTTCGTAGTCGGTCGACAGCCTGGGCACCGCCTGACCCTCCTCAGAATCCCAGGACCCTTTCCCTGAGGAACTCGGCCTGTTCGCGACCTCGACCCGGGTGGTTGTAGAGGTCCACGTAGAGCTGGACGCTGTTCACGCACCTCATTCCGTCCACGGTCTGGAGGTGGTCGAAGACTCCCTCGTCGTAGGGATCCAGAAATACCAGGTTGCCCCCTCCATCCACCGGCTGGAGGTCCAGGTCCCTCCCCCAGGCGTTCTCTTCCTCCGAGATGTAGACCCAAACATCCTCGAATTTCACGTAGGGCGCCACCTTCGATGCCCCCGCCAGGAGGGTGAAGGCGTACGTCGTGCCCGCCCCCTGGGCCGCGGTCGCCACGGACCTCATCAGGTTTTCGGGCGTCCTCTCCAGCGAGAAGAAGACCCTCCGGCGGTTCCGGTCAATGTTCCAAGCCTCGGCCCAGGCGTCCAGGAGCTCTCCCGGCCCCGTGAGGACCACCCGCTTGGCCTCGTCCCTCTCCGCGTAGCCCTTGTCCTGCAGGAGGCTCACTACCCAGTGAACGCCGCCGGGACTCATGTCGCACCTGTCCGCCAGGTCCGTGATCCGGCTGGGCTCCTTCCAGTTGACGAGCAGGTCTCTCACGACCCGAGTGGCCTTGGGGGCGAAGAGCTTCTTGGCACTCCGGCGCTCCCTGGGCCAGGATTCACGAGAGATGCGGTCGACCAGGACGGAACCGAACTTGAGGTAGATGTTGCCTACCAGGTCGATGTATCCCACGCCCTCCCTCCGGCAGACATGCCGCGCGCGTTGGCTCACGAACGCAGATGCGAAGACGGGGTAGGCCCGGGGCATCAACCGTTTGTATCCCCTAAGGGTGGTGATGGCCATCTTGGCATACCGGGGTTCGCCCTTCGATTTCGCATCGATGACGAGGGTTCTCGAGGTCCCACCAACCCTGACCTGGGCGACCAGGTCCGGACGTTCCTCCGACCCGATGTTGGGGCTCCGTTCCAGGTCCAGCACCTGGAGGCCATCGATCAGGTCGGGGAGGTCGGAGACCAGGCGGTCCATGATCTCCTCCTTTGTACTCGGAAGTTTTTCAATGGAATGCATGTTTTCAGCAAACGCTAAATTACCCTTATACTATTAAAAACCATTGGGATTATAATCATCGGTGCCAACCCCTCTACCGATCCTCTCCGCGTGTGGGGCTGTCCTCACGGGTCGTGTACGCCAGGTCGGAGGGCCCGGCCAACTCGTCGCGTACGCCACAATGGTGATCGTTGGATCGCACACCCCGAGTATCATTGTATCACCTCGGGGACCGGGCACATTCGTCCACCCCCCACATCCACGGTTATAACCTCTGTACCCTTATCTATACCCAACCAGGAGACGACGACGGAAGGTTTAATATGATAGCAGACTCAATGAATGGTGTGAGAACGATGGATAAGGTCCGCATCCACAACCCCGAGAACCGGAAGTACTACAAGATCCGGCCGAGAAAGACCAAGAGGTCCAAGAAGGGTTACATAGTCAGCGATCGGACCGTAGAATTATTCCATGACCTCTAAGGTCGTCAAGAGGGCATATCTGGATACGAATGTCCTCATCGAGAATGCTTGGGGGCGCCTTGCAGACGCTCCATCATCGAAGAAGAACATTGCGAGCGAACTCATTGAGCTCGGCTTGGATGGGAGATATGAGATTGCCATCTCCACTTTCTGCGTAATGGAACTCTACGAGCACTTCCGGGACTGGTTCTTGATGCAGAAGGTCATCAGGGACGGTTTCGGGTACAGGGAGTTCCGACGGGAACGGAAAAGATACAAGCTCACGGTCAATGAGATCCAGGTGCTGGAGGGATTGGTAGCGGATTTCCGGGACGATCCAGACATCTACTTCGTGGAGTTCGACAGGATCCCTGACAACTTCTTCACCAGGGTCAACATCCTCCAGAGGAACGGGATAGATTGCCTGGATGCGTTCCATCTTCTCACGGCCCTCGATGTCGGGGCGACCCATTTCGTGACCAAGGACGGGGAGGTGCGGTCGCGGTTCGACAAGGCAACGAGAAGGGATATCGTTTCCCCGCCCATGGAGATGACCAGCATTCGAGGGTTCTTACGGGGGTTGAACTGAACCCGACTGGCTTGCGTTGCCACGCTGATTGTGGTGCGCATGTCTGGCAAACGCGTGATACATATATCACGCATCAACCACGAATTGGTGATGTACATATCACTTGCGCAGACCGGTACGCAGGACCATTCCCCGAGTACCCTATAAACACGTGTCGAACTGATTCGAAAGGACTATTTAACGGAATTTCGAATGCATTCGACACCTTTATATAACGTCCCTCCCCCTCGCGGCGAGCCTCTCCTCCTCACCAGGTCGAAGGAGGGGGATGCGGAGGGGGTCCACCAAGTGCTTTTGGTGACCCCTAGTTGGTCGGTTATCGGTTATATATCCCCGGGGGGGGGGTTGAGCGAAGGTGCGGCGACGGACGGTGACAAGTGGAGCCAGCCCTTCAGGTGCTTCTCGACGCCCTGCTGTACCAGAGCAGCGGCCACCTGGGTGTCGCCCTCGTTCGCCAGCAGTATCTCGGCGGCCGACAGGTCCGCCTCCCCTCGCCGGTGCCAGTCATCCGGCTGGAGGGATTCCCTCTGGACCATACAACCTCCTCCCCCGGGACATGACCTCCGTGAAGAACTGGTCACCCGCACGCAGTCGCTCCCGGAGCTCGGACGGACTGACGACGAAGGTCGACACGGCCCATCCGCGTCGCACGTCGCGGATGAGCCCGCTAACCTCCGCGTAACGCTCGTGGAACGGCTTGCGCGTGCGCTTGACGATGAGCAGGTCGATGTCGCTCTCCTCCGTGGGCGTCCCGTAGGCGTGGGAGCCGAACAGGATGATGCTCTCGGGCCGATAGCGCTGCTCGATGACCTTGACTATCCTGGAGATGACCTCCTCGGCCTCCTGGCGACCATCCTGGGCGTGTGGGCGACGTGACCTCTCGACCATCGACCGCTGGCATGTCGCGGGGCGGTTAAATAATTTGGGCCCCTCCCATCCCGGGCCACGGTGCTGTGTGCGAGGTCCCCGGGCATCACGCCGTCGCGATGATGTGGCGGGGGCCCCTTCGGCGACGGGCCCCTCGAGGCCCCGGGCTGCTGCCCCGAGCTCCCCCTCACCTCCGCTGCGCGGATCGGTTCGACCTCGGGGCTATGAACTATACAGTGACCTGCCCTACCAATAACGGATTCCGTACACTTAAGATTAGTGAGCAAGATGCGGAAAACGGGGGAAACAGGGGCCCCTTCTCGCCCCACACCGTCGTCCCCTTGCCGATCCTTCCCATCTCACTCCTCCCTCATACCGTCCCTTATACTCCCCAGGGTTTCCCTTACCTCCCTTCTGACGGTAGCCAGCTCGGGAACGCGCTCGACGAGGACGCCGAGATCGCCCTTCCACTCGTCCTCCGTGATGTCGAACTTCTCGACCAGCTCCCATGGGGTCGTTCCCGGCTCAAGCCCCACCTCCACCAGCTTCTCGGCCAGGAAGGCCCGGTCGGGCCGGACCCCCCTCCCGAGGAGGAACCACACGTCGAGGAGGTCCCGGGGCTTCCTGCGCTGCCTGAGGGACCTCAATTTCTCCGCCGCCATCTCCTCCGGGTCCATGGCCCGGACCAGGAAGGTGCCGGCATCCACATAGTCCGACGCGATGGACGTCCACACGGGACCCTTGAGGGGAACGGTGCGGCTCACCTCCACCTGCAACGTCCCCCGGGAGAGGTCGTCTCCCGTGTACAGGGGTCCTTCGTACCGGAGCCGGCAGAGGTATCCCATCCTCCTCGCCTTCCAACCCTTGACCTCCACCCGCATCCCTGCCCTCTCCATCATCGATGCCCCGGCCTCGACGGTGGCCCTGGCCTCCTCCTCCCCGACATCCGGCGAGGCGACGCTGAAGTCCAGGTCCTCGGAGAACCTGGGAAGGCCGTGGAGCTTGCGCAGGCAGGTCCCGCCCTTGAACACCAGGTCGTCCCGGGCGTAGACCCCCCTGAGGACCACTGCCTGGATGTAGTCCAGCTCCAGGATGTGCATCGGCAACCCCTCGGGTCGCAACTCCCTCAGCTGTCTCCGGGTCAGCACGGTCCACCCTCCACGTTGATCTCCAGGTTCCACTTGGAGGACCGTTCACCGTGACGCGGAGGCCTCGAGGGGTCGAGGGTGATGCGGCCGTGGTAGGAGGCCCTGCTCAGCATCTCGGTGTCGAACCTCAGACCCAACCTCTCCAGGGTGTACCCCAGCCTGCTGCAGAGGGTGGGGCTTCCCGTCAACAGGGCGTACTCCACGACCCGTTCCGGGTCCAGGGTGGCGTTCTCGAAGGAGCAGACCACCTCGTCCCAGCCACCGCTGTGCTGGGGGAACACCAGGCAGTCCAACAGGAGCTTCTCCACCTCTGCGACCACACGACCCCCGTGGCGGGCGTACCCGAAGAAGAGGCTATGGCGCACGCTGACGAACCTGACGGGAGAGCCCATGATGTCGAGGCCCTTCCGGGGCGAGGTGACGATGACGAAGACGGTCCTGGGCACCTGGGTGGTGAGCCCGTGGAGGTGGAGACCCGTCCAAAGGCTCAGGTAGCTGGGCTCGACGATGTGCGGGGCGACCTCGAGAACGTCCAGCTCCCTTGCCGACCTGGCGTCGATGTACTTGCCTCGCTCCAGTCGCACGAGATGGCCCTTGGCGACCATGCGGGAGAGGATCCTGTGTGCGTCGCTCCGTCCCACACCCGATACACGACGGGCGTCGGAGGTGGTGAAGACGACGAGCCCCTCGGCCTCCATCCGGTCCAGGAGGCGGACCTCCCGGACCGACAGACCACTATATTCCATTCGGATAACCTCTCATTAATTGAAAGTATACGCACATGAAATATATGTGTGTTTCCCCTGGGTGGCGAGCGAGGAAGGTCAGGAGCTTGATGCCCAGGGGGGACAAGTTCGATCATTCGAATATGTTCTCGATCTTTCGAACAACGGGAATACGTGGAAAACGCCCTTTATATAATTGACCTCGGGGCGAGCGGACGTGGCCCAGGATGATCCAGCGGTTCATACCCGACGCGGATCCCTCACATCTCCTGCTCCTCGATGACTATGGATATGTTATACTTCTCATGCTTGTTGTACGAGCGCTCCGTTGTTCTCAAAACATGGTATAATACATCGACCATCTGTTCGAGCCCTTGCTTCCTGCTCTCTCCCTCGAGCGGGAATACCTCGATGCATGGCTCGATGTCTTCATCATTCAAAGGCCAAGCTGGCGGGCTTGCCATCACCATGGCATCACCAACTTGATAGATCGATAGTTCGGGCTCGATCACGATGTCCTTGCCCTTCTTTAGCGATATGTTCTTCTCCGACAGTTCTTGTTCTGGCATACTCACACCCCTATCATTATCATTCCCTGTGTGGACCCTTTGTTTGGTTCGCTTCCTTTATCTACTCAAAGGGGGGGGTGGGGTGAATGTCAGGGATTGCGGGGTACCCGACTTGGTCATTGTGCCGTGCACCACGATCAATCGTGAACCCGTTCATATCAGCACGTATCGCACGCTACGCCCCTGGCCGGTCCTCTCCACGACGCCCAGCTCCATGAGCTTTTCCAATTCGTTTACGTTTTAAATACGTGCCGAACCGATTTGAAACTCCTATTTAAATGGTTACGAATGTAATCGACACCTTTATATAACGTCCTATTCATATTCATTCACATGGGGTCAAGGCGACTGGATGACTGGAACCCCTGGTGGTCGGAAGGCGGGGTCCCCGCACACCTCGGGGGCCTTCCCAGGGACATCCTGAAGGACATCGACCAGTGGATGGAGGTCCGGCACATACTGACCCTTGTGGGGGTGAGGAGATCAGGCAAGTCCACGCTGTTGTACCAGCTCATCGACGGATTGTTGGCCGGGGGGGTGCCGGTGGAGAACATCCTCATGGTCAACCTGGAGGACCCGAGGTTCGATGGCGACACCATCGGCGACATCCTGGACAGCTACCGTCAGAAGATGAACCCCAGCGGTCGCATGTACATCTTCCTCGACGAGGTGCAGCTGTCAGCGGGCTGGGAGAGGTGGGTGTACTCCGAGTACGAACGCCGGCTCGACGTCAAGTTCATCGTTACCGGCTCCTCCTCGTCGGTGGTCCGTTCCGAACTGGCGACCTTGCTTACTGGCAGGACGTTCGAGTTCGACGTCCGTCCCCTGTCCTTCAGAGAGTTCCTCAGGTTCAAGGGTGTCGACATAGGCAGGGAACCTCACGTCCTTCGCCGCGACGTGATCATCCACGAGCTGGACGACTACATGGAGAGGGGTGGGTTCCCCGAGGCCGTCCTCATGGAGGGGACCTCCCCCGTGGCGACGTTGCAGGGATACCTGGACGCCATTCTCTACAGGGACGTGGTCTTCCGGCACGGTGTGGACGCCGAGAAGCTGACGCGGCTCGTGACCTACGTTCTGTCCAACATCGGGACACTCCAGTCGAACAACGCGTTGGGGAAGGCGTGCGATATGTCATCGGACACCGTCGGTACCTACCTATGGTACCTGGAGCAGGCGATGCTGCTCGTCCCGGTGGGGCCGCTGACGTTCAAGACCAAGCCAAAGACCAGGATGCAGCTCCCGACCAAGTACTACTGCGTGGACACCGGTCTCAGGAACGCGGTGGCCAGGGGTGTCTCGACGGATGAGGGGCATCTCGCGGAGAACCTGGTATGTCTCGAGATGGTGCGCAGGGGCGAGCGACCCAAGTACTGGAGGAACAGGGGGGAGGTGGACTTCGTCACGGGCGGACGACCGGAGAGCCTCTCACCCGTCAACGTGTGCTATTCGGACGATATGCCCCCGAGGGAGTACTCGGGCCTCGCTTCCTTCGGGAGGCACGTCCCGCGGCCGCGCGGCGAGCCGCTGCTCCTCACCAGGTCGAAGGAGGGGGATGCGGAGGGGGTCCGCCACCTGCCCTTGTGGCGATGGCTCCTCGAGGATGACCCCAGGCCCTGAGCATCTTGGTACTTGCTCCGTGCGCCACAAGTGTCATTGTTATGCGTGAATGGTATTCACCGGGACCGATCCCCAGGGGTACCCTACACACCGGGCTCGGTCCGCTCCAGTTCCTCGAGAAGCCCCTCCAGGGCCGGCCTCACGGGGGGGACGTTCTCGCTGACGATCTTCCAAACGTTCTCCAGGTCCACTCCGAAGTAGACGTGGGCAACGATGTTCCGGAATCCCACCATCCTCCTCCAGGGTATCTCGGGGTGGTCGTCGCGGACCTCCCCTGGGACGTTCCGCGCCGCCTCCCCCAGGACCTCCAGGTTCCTCAGCACGGCGTCGACGATGACCTCGTCGTCGGCGAAGGTGGCGGCGTCCATGCCCTCGGTGTACCTGCTCACCTTGTCGATGGCCTTCAGCATGTCCCGGACTAGGAGGCTGACCGACCTGCCCCTCACGCGAAGACCACCTCGCGCATGACCGCGGTGCTCATCTCGTCCCGGAGCGCCCCGACGGTGACCAGGTCCACCCTGCGCCCCAGTACCTCCTCCAGGCGGTCCTGGAGGTCGACCAGCTCCCACCCGATGGGCTCCTCCAGCTCCACGAGGATGTCCACGTCGCTGTCCGCGTCCTCCTCCCCCCTGGCGACGGACCCGAAGACGCCGATGCGCCTCACGCCGTACCTGCGCTTCAGCTCTGGCTTGAGGTCCCTCAGTCTCGTCTCCATTCCGTCCAGCTCTCCCATTCCGATCGCCAGGGTATGCTACGCGGGGGGGCCTTTTATAAATTTCGGGAAGGGGTCGGCGAAGGTCCAGACCCTCCTCCATGTGAGCGATCGCTCCTATGTACTGAGCCATTGATATGATACCTTCGGGATTGACCGCTTGATATTCACTCCCCCGATCGCGGGAGCGTCCCCACCGACCCCCTCGTTGGCCTGGCATCTCACCACCCCCGGGGCGGGTCGTGTGACACGCCCCGGCAGGTGGGACCCTGTCCTGGCAACGAGGCCGCAGGCCGAGGCGCAGCGTTCATCTTGTCGCGTACACCACAAGGTGGCTTGTGACGTATGTGACGATTAATCGTGAACCTAATCGTGAAGTTAATCGTGAACCTATTCATATCAGTACGTATCGGACGCTACGTCCCTGGCCGGTCTTCTTCACCACGCCCAACTCCATGAGCTTCTCCAACTCGTTCAGGGCCGCCCTGTTGGAGATACCAAAGAGCTCCCTGACCTCGCGGTTGGTGATGGCCCCGGCGTCAACCATCTTCTCGACGATGG
>CBDUQW010000103.1:0-11158 GCA_965369625.1 uncultured Thermoplasmata archaeon
GATTGTCTCTCACCGCTCCCGCTTGTCATTCATCACTCGGTATCCAAGAATCTCGGCCACTAGTACTACTGTGTCATAAAATACATATCCAAGGAACACCTATTGCCATCACATGAGGAGCCCCGGGAATGGAAGGGAAATCCGATTCAATGACTACGTCGGACGACTGGCCAGTGCCACCGGTCATCTCGATCGCCATGAACCCCTCCGCACGTATCTAACAGGTCTTTGTCTGGAAGGTAAACGCAAGAGCATTGAGCCCATGGCCGCCAGGGTTGACCCCCTCCACGTCCAGGCAAGGCACCAGTCCATGCACCACTTCGTCGCGAACGCCCCTTGGGACGACGTGACGCTCCTGCGCATCGCCCGCGAGCAGGTCCTGGACCAGATGGACCGCCACGGCGGTATCATCGCTTGGATCGTGGACGACACGGGCATCCCCAAGAAGGGCAAGCACTCCGTCGGAGTGGCGAGACAGTACTGCGGGAACACCGGCAAGAGGGACAACTGTCAGGTGGCCGTGAGCCTGACCCTCGCGAACGAGGCTGTGAGCGTGCCCGCGGCCTATCGGCTGTACCTGAAGGAGGAGTGGGCCACGGACCCCGCAAGGCGGCGTGCGGTCGGCATCCCGGAGGACGTCGCGTTCATGAAGAAGTGGGAGATGGCGCTCGAGCAGATCGCCTGGCTGGTCAACGAAGGCATCCCCGTCGCCCCGATCCTCGGCGACGCGGGATACGGCAATGTGACCGAGTTCCGCGACCAGCTCGCCGAATGGAAGCTGCCCTACATCGTGGGGATCAGTGAGGGGACGACGGTATGGCCACCTGGTGAGGGGCCGTTGCCTCCCATAAGGCGCTCTGGACGGGGGCGGCCTCCGAGGCGAATGCGCCGGGACGATGACCACCGCCCCCTCGATGTGGAGTCCCTAGCGAAGGGCCTGCCCGGGAGCGCCTGGCAGGAGATCGCCTGGAGGGAGGGCACGAAGGGGACAATGAGCTCCCGGTTCACGACCTTGCGGGTGAGGGCCGCCCACCGCGACTACAACAGGCACGAGCCACGCCCGATCGAATGGCTCGTCATCGAGTGGCTCCAGGGAGAGGACGCCCCGACGAAGTACTGGCTATCGACGATGCCCGCCGACACATCGAACGAGCATCTCGTCAAGCTGGGAAAGATCCGATGGAGGATCGAGCGGGACTATCAGGAGCTCAAGGACGAGTTCGGGCTGGACCACTACGAGGGCCGCGGGTGGAGGGGGTTCCATCACCACGCGACGATGTGCATCGCGGCCTACGCCTTCCTGACGGCGGAGCGGGCCCGTTTTTCCCCCCCTGAGCCTCTGTCCTTCCTCAAAGCCCCTCCGGTACCCGAAGGTTTCAAGCCACGGGGGTCTCCCGGTGCGACCTGAGAGGCACATGCGAGCGTCCATCACGACCATGCGGATGAGCTGTGCAAGGACGTTGCTTCGAGACCGATCCTGCATCTGGTGCGGGAGAGAGAATGGACACTAGCATCGACTTTATGACACAGTAGTACTAGGATTAGTTTTTCTATCGATAATTACAATTATTTTTGGTATATTTACTTTTATTTACACACTATACCTTTTCAGGATATACGGGGGAACATTTGCTGAACATGTTATGATGTGGATACCAGCTGCATTGATGATTTATGCTGGTTATAGCATGTACAACTATATCGATACGTCAAAAGGGTATCTGTTGATTTCATTACGGAAGATTACTTATTACGTTGATGACAAGCCATCCAAAGAAATAATTTTTAATCCATCTGTTAAAGCAGATGTTTATACCAACTCGATTTTTACGACAGCCGAGCATGGTCCATTATCTGGATTTGATTTTCAACAAGGTTCTTTATATATCGAGTTCTCCGGACAGACCGGATATTCGGTCCAAGACATTCGTAGAATCAATCAATCCATTCATTCATTCGGTTGTGCAATCTAACGGAATGGTGATGAGTGACACTATAAAGGAGTATTGGATGATGTATCCTCCAAATCCAATAGTTACTGATTCAAATAGAGATGAGGTGTGATTACTACGGTATTGGGTTTCAACGAACCAATAGTGATATCCAGCGACAAAGAAGATATCAGAATCCCAGCATTAATAATCCTAATATTATTAATTTTCATATTCAGTCTCATTTTTATTTATATAGATTTCTTCATATCAACAGGCGGGCGCATTATCCTTGTTTCTATTCTTTCCATATTAGCAATTACCTGTGTCTACCTTAGAAACCGATTGTATAAAAATAAAAAAATAAGTATCCATCTATACCATACGCATATCGAATTCTTTGAGGATAATAAACTACATTCATCAATCGCATTCGACTCAGATGTTATCGCCAGTATTCATTTTAATTACACATACAGTCATTCTCGGTACGGCCCTCTGTTTGGATATACTTTCAGAAAGAAGGACACATTAATAGCAATATCCCACAGATATTTTCCTTTGGTTACAATTAGATCCTTATGGCAGCCCTTCATTGCCATCGTCAATGAACATAATATGGTTCACCATGAAGATCTGGATGATTATCTTACGATATTGAAGGACAAGAGAGGATAAGGCATACCCATTGAATAGGAATGGAATCTGATGAATATTGAAAACACGATTCGATTGGACCGTGATCTGAATATAATCAAAAGGAACATGATTATTATTTCTGTACTATTTTGTCCAGTTATTATTGGTTTGGCACTATTATTACCGGATGTTTGGAAACAGAATCAGAGGGTTGCTATTGAATTATTGGTGATTTTATTAATAACAATTATGTTCTATTTTTTCTTGTATGTGACACTCGTAAAAAAGGACAATCGTCCCGGATATATAATTATTACCGACTCAAGGGTTCGGTATTTCGAAGAAGACACCCAAAAATACGAGATAATATTTGATTCAACAGTTCACGTAGATGTCTATATTAATCAGATAAAGGATACAAGAGAGTACGGCCCATTGATCGGTTACATATTCAAATCGAATGATGTAAGAATCGAAATTACTGAACTCAACGGATATCCATTATCTGATATCAGGAACATCAGGGACACGATACAGTCGCTGGTGGACCATCATGACATGATCAAGAGCAAGGCATATAGGAATGTCATCGATGCCAGAAGACTTTAGGCGAAATCCAACATTCAAGAACCAGATAACAGTCGTGTAATATTCATACAGAAAACTATAAGGTACCAGCAATCACATTTGCCATCGTGGACGAGGACACCGAGCCCAAGGGCGGCAGCGAGGGCGACATCCGCAGCCTGTACCACTGGTCGCGGACGGCCTTCATCATCCTGGTGATAGCTGGGGCTGTGTGGATCATCCTGGCCGCATACCGCATAAACCGCGGCCTCACCTGGTACGGTCGGGACTGGCTCTCGGACTCGACCGCGGCCACGACGGACATCCTCGTCGGCGCTGCCTTCATCGCTGCCGCCATCGTGTGCTTCCTCCTCGCCCGATGGACACGGAACGATATCGTGTCCGTGTTCTCGGTCCGTCGCTACCAGGTCCCCCGCGAGAAATTGCTGGTCTACAGCATCCTCGCCCTCCCCTTCGGCTTCATCGTGCCGGGCCTGCTCCTAGGCCTCGTCAACGTGAAGCTGTCCTATCCCGAGTTCATGCCGTCCCACGCCGAGGCCTATCCCGAGGCCATGCCGGGTTACGTCATGGTGCCCGAGGGTGCCCTCCGCGAGAAGGAGCCCGTGGAGGCACCTGATGAGGGGCTGATACCCGAGGGCGCACCCACCGAGCTGGCTCCCCTCGGCTTCGACGAGATGCCGGTGTCCGAGGAGGAGGCCCAGCCCGCTCCCGAGTTCTTCGGCGAGGTTCCCGTGGCACCCGCCGCGGCTCCCGCGCCCGTTCCCGCGGAGGCCCCCGCCCCGATCCCGGCGATGATCGAGGCGGTGGTGGAGGAGATCCCCGAGGAAGAGATCCCTGAGGTGATGGCGGAGGTGGTCCCCGCTGCATACCAGGAAGTAGCTGCCTATGAGGAGGTCGCCGCCCCCGAGGAGGTCGCTGCCTTCGAGGAGGTCGATGCGGTGATGGAGGAGGTCCCCGTCGAGGCCGTTGTGGAAGCGGTCGTGGAGGAGGTGCCCCCCGAGGACGAGGGCGACTTCGAGATGGTCGAGATAGAGGAGCCCGAAGAGGAGCCCCAGACGATAGAGGAGGCTCACGACCAGCTGCTGGACAAGCTGCTGGGCAAGTGAGGGTCCGCCTCACTTCTTCATCTTCTTCTTGGCCTTGGCCTTCCTGGCGGTCTTCTTGGCCTTGGCCTTGCGCTCCTTGCCCTTCTTGTACTCGATGGCGGCGGAGACCAGGCCCACGAAAAGTGGTGCCGGCCGGTTGGGTCTGCTCTTGAGCTCGGGGTGGAACTGGCAACCCACGAAGTAGGGATGCCCCTCCAGCTCGAAGACCTCCATCCGGATCTTGTCGGGGGCGCGGCCCACGTACTTCATTCCCGCGGCCTCGATCCTCTCGATGTAGTCGGGGTTGACCTCGTACCGGTGCCTGTGCCGCTCGTAGATCTCGGCGGACCTGTACAGCTTCGCGACCTTGCAGTTCTTGTCGAGCAGGACCTGGTGGGCGCCCAGGCGCATCGTCCCGCCCTTGTCGGTGGTCGCCTGCTGCTCGGGGAGCAGGTCGATGACGGGGTGGGGGGTCCGGGGATTGAACTCGGCGGAGTTGGCCTCCTCCAGGCCGAGGACGTGGCGGGAGAACTCCGAGGTCGCCATCTGGAAGCCGAGGCAGATGCCCAGGAAGGGCACGCCCTTCTCGCGGGCCCACCGGGCCGATATGATCTTGCCCTCGGAGCCGCGCCATCCGAAGCCCCCGGGCACGATGATGCCGTGGAGGCCGTCGAAGGGCCTCTTCACCTTGCCCTCCTCGATGTCCTCCGCCTCCAACCACCGGATGTTCACCTTGACGTTGAGAAGGGCGCCCGTATGGTTCAGGGCCTCCATGTGGCTGATGTAGCTGTCCTTGAGGTGGGTGTACTTCCCGATGAGGGCGATGTCCACCTCGGTCTTGGCCCGGTCGATGCGGTCGACGAACTTGCGCCACTCGGCGAGGGAGTCCCCGTTGGCCTTGAGGTCCAGGCGCTCGATCAGGTAGTCCTTGAGGCCCTGCTCCTCGAGCCTCAGGGGAACGTGGTAGATCGAGGGGGCGTCGGGGACGGAGATCACCGCCTCCACGGGCACGTCGCAGAACAGCGCGATCTTCTCCTTTATCTCGGGCCCGAGGGGCGTGTGGCAGCGGCCGAAGATGAGGTCGGGATGGATGCCTATCGCGCGCAGCTCCTTGACCGAGTGCTGGGTGGGCTTGGTCTTCTGCTCGCCCACCACGGACATGATGGGGACCAGGGTGACGTGGGCGAACATGAGCCGGTCGTGGCCCACCGAGTGGTGGAGCTGCCGGACCGCCTCGAGGAAGGGCGCCGACTCGATGTCGCCGACGGTCCCTCCCAGCTCGACGACGCACACGTCCGCGCCCGACTCGCGGGCCACCTCCTCGATGGAGAAGCGGATCTCGTTGGTGATGTGGGGGATGATCTGGACGGTCTTGCCCAGGTAGTCCCCCTTGCGCTCCTTGTTGATGACGGCCCTGTACACCTTGCCGGTAGTGATGTTGTTGTCCCGGGTAAGGTTGATGTCCAAGAACCGCTCGTAGTTGCCTAGGTCGAGGTCGACCTCCGCGCCGTCGTCGAGCACGAACACCTCCCCATGCTGGTAGGGGTTCATCGTGCCCGCGTCGACGTTGAGATAGGGATCGATCTTTATCGCCGTGACGTCGAGGCCACAGCACTTGATCAGACGACCAAGCGAGCTGGTGATGATCCCTTTTCCAAGACCTGAAAGAACTCCGCCCGTGACGATGACGTACCTCATCTCATCCCACGGGAGGCCCATATTGGTTTGAGGGCTAAAGAGGTTTCCCAAGGCCCCCTCCGGATGGGGCCTCAAGCGCCCTTCTTTGCGAGGCGCTCGAGCATCGCGGCGAGAAGGCTCTCGGTGTTGTCCACGTCGCGCAGGTCCATGATGCCCGCGGGGCTGTGGATGTAGCGGGCCGGGACCGCCAGGGGGAGGGCCCGGTAGCCGGTGCCCCGCAGGTGGATGGGGCCGGCGTCGGTGGCGCCGATGCCCGGCTTCTTGAGCTGCACCTTGAGCTTTTGCTCCTTTGCCACCTCGAGGATGGCGTCGAGCATGCCCGCGTCGGCGATCTGCAGCCGGTCCATCACGGTGACCACGGTGCCTGCCTGCATGCGGCTGATGATCTTCGGCTTGGGCACGCCCGGGAAGTCGGCGGCGATGGTGCCCTCGACCACTATCACGTAGTCAGGGTCCACACGGGTGACGGCGGGGCCTCCGCCGCGGGCGCCCACCTCCTCCTGCACGGACCACACGAAGGTGGTGTCGCACGGGAGGTTCCCGTCCTCGAGGAGCCGGAGCAGGAGGTAGCAGCCCACCCGGTCGTCGAAGGCCTTGCCCATGACCCGCTTGGAGGAGAGACGGCGGAAGGACGTGGACGGGACCATGGGGGTGCCGACCCTGACGCCCGCCCTCTCGAGGGCCTTCCTGTCCAGGCCGGTGTCCACGAAGAGGTCCGACATCTCCGGGACCGATTTGCGCTCCGCCTCCGAGGTGATGTGGGGCGGCTTCATGCCGATGGTCCCGGGGAGGTTCCGCTTGGGTGCCATCACCGTCATCTCCAGGCCGGGTAGGAGCCGGGTGTCCCAGCCCCCCAGGTTCGAGAAGTAGATGAAGCCCCCGTCGTCGATGTCCGCGGTGATGAGCCCGACCTCGTCCATGTGGGCGATGAGCATCACCTTGGGACCCTTGCCCTTCATGTGGCCGATCACGTTGCCCAGCTTGTCGACCTCGACCTTGGCGCCGAACCCGGTCGCCATCTCGACTATGTAATCCCTCACTGGCCCCTCGAAGCCCGTGGGACCGTTCAGCTCGCTGAGCCGCTGCAGGACCCCTATGTCCACCTTCCTCGCCATGAGAACGCCTCCCAGCGGGTAAGGGCGGGGGACCTTATGGGGTTGTCGCTCCGGCCGACCTCATGACGCATCGGTTACCTTGGAGGAGCCCCCCACCTTCTGGACCAGGTAGACCTGGTTCGCGAAGGTACGGAGCTCCCGGTCGTGGGAGACGATGATCACCTGGTCCGCGTCCAGCTCGGCGAACACGTTGCCCATGCGTCCCAGCTGCTCCCTCGAGAACCCGTCGGTGGGCTCGTCGAGGACGAGCAGGTTCCGCTGGTCCGGCGTGGCGTTCCTCCGCACCAGGCCGTTGAGGGCCAGCCTGTACGCGAAGGCGGTGGCCGTCCTCTCCCCGCCGCTGAGGGCTCCCAGGTCCATCTCGTAGTCCTGCTGGGTCACCCGGGGAACGAAGTCCTCGTCTATGGACAGCACCAGGTCCGGGTCCTCCACCAGCTGGCCGAACCACTGGGACGCGCTGGCGTCCATCTCGTCGGCCAGCAGCGACATGACGGACCGTTCCATCGCCTCCACCGCAGGGATGATGCGGTCCTCGAGCCAGGTGGCCACGTGGAGGTGGACCACCCGCCTCTCGACCAACCCCTCCAGCCTGGCGACCCGCTCGCGGAGCCGACCCTCGTCCCGCTCAAGCCTCTCGATAAGCTCCTCGACGGAGGTGACCCGGGCCCTCTGGGCCTCCATGGCCTTGAGGGCCTCGCGGTGCTCCAGACGGGCCTTCTCCAGGACGTGCCTGTCCCAGCCGCTCTCCAGGTCCTTGAGCTCCTGGAGTCCCTTCTCGCGGTCCTTGCCGGCGTCCTCGACGGCCTTCACGGCCTCTTGATGGCTCGCCTCCATCTCGTGTATCCCCTTGACGGAGAGGGCGAGCCTCCCCTCCGACGCCCGGAGCTCCTGGACCACCCCCTTGAGCTCGAGCAGGCTCCTCAGCCTGTCCCGGTCGAGGGACCCTTCGAGCTCACGGAGCTCCCTCTCCATCTCCTTGGCGGGGTGGTCCTCGACCCCCTTCCTCAGGTCCTCGACCCTCGAGGCCTCCTCCCTCGCCGCCCTCAGGTCGCGCTCGAGGTCGTGCCTCTCCCTGGCCACCCCCTCCAGCTCGTCCAGTCTGGCCTGGGCCCTCCCGGACTCCTCGGCGAGGCGGTTGGCCTTGGCACCCGACTCCCTCATCTTCGATGACAGCTCGTTCCGCTGCCTCTTGTTCTCGGCCAGGAGCTGCTCCAGGTGCTCCGGCGTGAGGGGCTGCCGGCACTTGGGGCAGGTGGCCTCACCCTCGAGGCCAGAGAGCTCTTCCGTCTCCGCCTTGAGGTCCTCGATGTCGACCTCCAGGCGGTCGTTGCCGTGGCGAAGTCCCGCCAGGTCGCCCTTGACGCGGTCGAGCTCCCTCCTCGTCCTCTCGACCTCGGCCTTGGGGTCCTCCAGTCCGCCCAGGGTCCTCGCCAGCTCCTCGGCCCTCTTCGCGGCCCCCTCGGCCCTCTCCATCTCGGCCCTCGACCTCTCCATCTCGACGGCTGCCGCCTGGTAGACCTTGCGCAGCTCGTCGGTCCGCTCCCTCACGGCCTGGAGCTCCTCCAGCTCCTCGAGGGCACCGGAGTGCTCGTCGAGCCTCCTCCTGACGTCGGCCAGCTCGACCTCCTCCTTCCTGGCCGCGTCGAGGAGGGCGGTGATCTCCTTCGACATGCCCTCCGCCCTGGCGAGGACGCTCTCGGCGTCCTTCGACCTCGCGAGGGCCTCCTGGTACGAGCGCTCCCGGTCCTCCAGCTCCTCGAGTCCCTCGCCCACGGATCGGGCCCTCGTCGTGGCGTCCTCCAGTTCCTTCGACGCCCGCTCGCGGTCGCCACGTTTCTCCGCCAGCTCACCCTCGACCTCCTCCAGGTCGGACCTGGCCTCGTCGATGTCTGCGGCCATCCCCTCCAGGCGGTCGGCGTCGCGGTTGATCTCCCTGCGCAGCTCGTGGAGGTTGGCCACCATCTGACGGTACTCGTCCAGGTCCAGGGCCCTCCTCAACGTGTCCTTGCGCTTGGAGAGGCTCTCCTTGTCGGTCTGGAGGACCGTCCTCATGTCCTCCTGCGGCGTGTAGATGCTGTACCTGTAGATGTCCAGCTTGGCCCGGGGGTTGCGCCGCTCGCCGTACTCCAGCAGCTCCAGGACCCGCTGCCGCATCTCCTTGGAGGAGAGCTTGGACTCCTTGCCGTCCACCTCGATGAGGCAACCCTTGACCTGGGCGCCCTCCTTGGTCCTCCGGAGCCTGCGCACGGCCCGCACCCGCCTCCCCCTGACCTCGAAGACCAGCTCGACGCCGCCCTCCTTGGCGCCGTGGCGGAGCAACGATCGTGAGGTCACCTCGGCCAGACCGAAGAGGGCGAACTCGATGGCCAGGAGGATAGTGGACTTGCCCGAGCCGATGTCGCCCTCGAAGAGGTTGACACCGTCTCCGAAGCGGACCTCCTCGTGAACATAGGAACGGAGGTTGTCCAGTTCCAGCGATACGAGCCTCACTGGTCCTCCCCCCCGTCGAAGGAGTCCAGCGTGGTGCCCCGATGGTCCTCGGATACGTCATCGGTGGGCTCCTCCCGCGTCCCGGGTCGGTCCTGGAGGTCCAGGACCAGGCGGGAAGCGTCCAGGACCCGCTTGGTGTACTTGGCGGCCGGGAGCTCCCCTGGGTCCTCCCGGACCACGTTGAGCAGCTCCCTCGCCAGGGCGATGCCCTCCTCGCCCTTCAGCCATTCGAGGGGGGATGCGTGGTCGGCGAGGGCCCGGTCGAGGGCGTCCGCCTCGATCTCCTCCCGGGTGGCTCCAGAGAGAAGGCCATCCCCCTCACCCCCGAGGCCCGCGGTCTGTGCCTTCCGGAGCCCCGAGCGGTTGACGAAGACCGCCTGGGCACCGTCCCGTACCAGCTCGTCCCTGGCCTCGCCCAGCCCCAGGTCGGCGGGTCGACCGTACGACAACGTCCCGTGGACCCGGAGGAGGACGATGCTCCCCTCGGGGTCCAGGGCCTCCATCCGTTCCGAGAGGAGGGTCCTTCCGTCCTCCGCCGTCATCCCCGCCACGTCGAGGTCGATGGAGACGATGGGTGCCTTATCGAGAGGGACGTGCCTGGGCTGGCAACTGCCGTCATCGTCGACATCCACTACCAGCAGGCCCCTCTCCTGACCGTCGGCCAGGTCGGTGAAGGTACCTCCGAAGGTGGGCCCAGGGTACGCGGCGATGCCGCCACCGGGGACGCCGAGGACGGCATGGCTGTGGATGTGGCCAAGGGCGTAGTAGTGGAAGCCCCGGGGGAGACGCTTGCGGTCCACGGCCTCCGGTAGCCGGAGGTCCTGGGGGAGCATGCCCTCCACGGGACCGTGGTAACCGAAGATCGCCAGGGGCGCGCCCTCGATGGCCTGCTCCAGGGGTCGCCAGTCCATCGTCTCGAACAGCTCACTCTCGAGGGAGAGGCGACGGCCGCCGATGGCGGTGATGACGGTGCCCGTGGTCCCGTCGGTGAACAGGGGGGGTGTGGGGCCATCCGTCCCCTCCTCGCCGTCCAGGACACCGACGTTGACGAAGAGCCCGGCGGACTCGAGGACGTCGACGATCCCCTTCTCGATGGGTGACCTGTCGTGGGAGCCGTAGAAGGCGTACACCCGGACGCCCCGCTCCCCCAGCCGTCTCAGGCCGTCGGCGGCCCGCTCGACCACGTCCATGTCGGGGAGGTTGGTGTCGAACATGTCCCCCGCGATGACCAGGAACTCGCAGCCCTCCTCGACCACCACGTCCAGGGCGTCGAGGAACGCCCCCAGGTTGAGCTCCCGCAGTACGGGGTCGCGGAAGGCCCCCAGGTGCGAGTCGGCCATGTGGGCGAAGCGGAAGGACAGCGGGTCTCACCTCTGCGGTGGTGGATGCGGGAAGGGTTCCCCCGTTCGGTAATGCGCGGGGGGATAAAACTACCTTGCACGGGGTGTGTGAAAGGTGTGCCATGGTAGTGACGGACGTCGGCGGGTGCAAGTCCCGTCCGAGCAGGAGCCTGTTGGCTCGGTAGCGAGGGGAACAATTATATGGAGCAATCCATATTAGTTGAAGCTTCCCGACAAAGGAATCGTAAGGATTCCAACGCGAATCCGCAGGC
>CBDUQW010000104.1:0-10855 GCA_965369625.1 uncultured Thermoplasmata archaeon
TCCAAGCGAAATGAAAGGTGGACATGGCTCGCAACCCTTGATGGCCGTAATAGCCTGGGGGGTGACGGCGACGCCGAAAAGGCCTAATACGTCCCCAAGCATAGGTGCGGCCCCATGACCACCCACGTTCGTGTACCGATGGAGCGGATCGCCATCCTCATAGGCCCCAAGGGCGAGGTCAGGCACTACATCGAGGACCGGACGGGGGTCAAGCTGGACATCGATTCCAAGGACGGCTCGGTGGTGGTCCACGAGGAGGGTGCCGAGGACCCCTTCACCGCCATGCGGGCCGCCGAGATCGTCAAGGCCATCGGGAGGGGCTTCAAACCCGAGCACGCCTTCGCCCTGGTCCGGGACGACTACTACTTCTCCCTCATCAACATCACCGAGTACGTGGGAAAGAAGCCCAACCACGTTCGCAGGATCAGGGCCCGGCTCATCGGCACCGATGGGAAGACACGAAGGGTCCTGGAGGACCTGTCGGAGAGCTACATCTCGGTCTACGGCAACACGGTGGCCATCATCGGCGACCTGTGGGGCAGCGACATTGCCAGGAGGGCCGTCGACATGCTCCTCTCCGGCTCCGAGCATCGCACGGTGTACGCCTATATGGAGAAGATGCGCAGGGCCAAGCGGCTCGCCGTCCTCGACGGCATCCGCTGACATCGACCGCAAAACCTAATTTGCCACCAGGCCCTTCCCCACTCGCGGGGAGTGGAGCTTGCTGGAACGGCGCCTCGAGGACCTGGACTATCGCATCGCCCAGTACCGTAGGGACGGTCAGCAGGAGGAGCGGCTGGTCCGCAGGAGGGAGGCGCTCCTCGCGTCCCACGCCGCCACCCACGACAAGTTGGAGGCGATGAACCAGGTCCTCCACGACGAGGAGGGCAAGCTGGACCACGACGTCCACCTGTTCCACCGCGGCCATGAGCGCCGCATGGTGGAGGACATCGTGGCGGTGGAGAACCTGGGCGTGTTCAAGGCCGCGTGCCAGTACGACACCCTGGTCAAGCGCCTGGAGGACGCGGAGAGGGAGGTGATGGAGATCAACTCCATCCTCGAGCGCCGGAAGGACCACCACGAGCAGGCGGCGATGCTGGCCGAGTGGCGCGACGACGTGTACTCCCGGGCCGACCGGGAAGACCGGGAACGCAACGCCCTGCTACACGGGAGGCTGGACGTGTGGCTACGGGTGGCGGACAAGGAGGATGACCTGGACGACCTGGACGAGGCGGCCTCCGTGCTGGAGGACACCCTGATGGCGATGGAGGCCTCCATCGCCGCCGGCACCCGGGTGCGGAGGATAGAGAAGCGGGACCTGGCGGTCCTGGCCAACCTCCAGCCACCCCGGTCCAAGCAGTTCCTCGCCATCGAGATGGTCCGCAAGGCCAAGGAGGCCTACCGGCACGCCAACGTGCTCATCGACACCCTCCAGGGCATCGAGCACCTGAGGGTCCACATCCGGGAGCCCATCAGGATCCTCGACGACCTGATGGAGGCGCTGCTCCTGGACCACTACGAGGGGGACCGGCCATTCCACGCCCTGCGGGCGGTCCACGACCACCACAAGTACCTCAAGCAGGTCCGCACCACCCTCAAGAAGCGGCACCTGGACGTCGAGCAGGAGATCGACGACCTGAAGCTGGAGGAGGACGAGCTGCTCCTGCTGGCCATCGACAGGAGGCTCAAGCAGAGGAGCTCCCTCAACCGGTGGTGACCCCTCAGCCACCGGATGCCACGTAGATGACCTCCAGGGCATCCCCTTCGGCCAGGGGCTCGTCGATGGGGATGGGCGAGCCGTCGCGGAGGACCAGGCATGCCGCCGTGGGGAGACCCAGCTGGCGGACCAGGTCGGCCGCCATGGCACCCTCTGGCAGCTCCTCCTCGCTCCTGTCGCCCCTGGGGGCGATGCTCACATGGACCAGCATGCTGAACCCAAAGGTTAAAAACGGGAGGGCTATTTATCCCTTCGGTCCCGACGCCGAGGTAGCCTAGCCTGGTCAAGGCGGCAGGCTCGAGACCTGCTGGCGATCTATCGCCACGGGAGTTCGAATCTCCCCCTCGGCGCCATTCCCCTTCTTCTACGTTTGTACTGGTCAGGCGGAGTCCGCGTCAGCCGAGGCCTCCGCCTTCTCGACCTTCGCGCTCTCGCGCTTGAAGAACCTGTAGGACCCGTAGACGCCCAGGATGACGATGACGATCACCAGGAGCGTGAGCCACGGGTAGTTCTCGAAGGACGTGGCGATGGCGTCGGCCGCGTAGGCGTACATCAATCCGCTCAACAGGGCACCCGCGAACACGGCTGTGATGACCTCGAAGGGCTTCATGCCGACGGACCTCCCGATGATGGCGCCCAGGAAGCCACCAGCGCCTATGAACGGGATCAATGCCAGGACCACTATGCTCCACCAGGCGCCCTTGCCTGCCGCGGGGCTCTTGGCTATCAGGTCAGCACCCTTCTTCTCGGTCTTCTTGAGGAGGCCACCTACCTTCGGGATCTTCTCCAGGTACCAGTAGTTCCATGAGATGAACATGGCGACCCACAGGTCCACGAAGGTGATGGTGAAGGCCATCATCAACGGGGGATATCCAGCATTGATGCCCATGGGGATGATGATCTCCTTTCCCATGGGCGGGACCAGGTACAAGAAGGTGTATGTGAACCACTGGTCGGCGTCGCCGGCTGCCCTGAAGAGGAGATGGGCGAAGATGAAGGCCGACAGCCAGAGGGCGGGGGGGAATAATATCTTGAAGGCCCGTTGTGCATTGGAATCGCCCGCCTCCCTTCCTTCGAACAGGGAATCGCGCCACGAGTTGGAGCCCTTCTCCAGGGTCTCCTCTTGTACTTCGTCCTCTATCTTCTCCTCGGTCGTCGGGGCCACCTTCGCGATATAGAACATCTCAATTGATAATTAATTTCCGGTGGCCACATTAGGGGCGGTCGAAAAAAGGGGCCAGCACGTCTTGCCGAAAGTATTTATACGCCAGGGTCGAATATTAGATGCAGAGTGGGCCCAGCCCCGCTCACCTCGATCCTGTGGGAGGGACTGGGCACCGGAGGGATCACATGAAGTGCCCCAAGTGCAGGGCTCGCATCGATGACGGGCTGGACCGTTGCACCTTCTGCGGCAACTACCTCCAGGGCTCGATGATGGAGGAGTACCGGCTGGCCGACTACGACCCGACGGCAGGATACCGGCAACAGGCGCCACCGCCCCCGCCGGTGGAGAAGAAGAAGTTCAAGCTGTTCGGGAAGTGATCGCCAGCTCGAGGCGACCGCTAACCGGTCCCCTTCAGGATAGCCAGGAGGTTTTACGAGTGACGAGACCGCACTCCGGGCACCAACGCTTCCGCCCCGCCACCCTCGACGACGTGCGCCAGCTGGCGGAACTCGACCGGGTGTGCTTCCCCATGCACGCCTTCCCGGCCGACCTGATACGCAGGTTCGTGGACCTGGGACTCCCATCCGCAGTGGTAGAGGACCCCGGTTCCTCCAGCATCATCGCCTTCGCGATGCTCATGCCCGAATACGACGAGGGCACGGGGGCCCTGATGACCATAGACGTGGACCCTGACCACAGGCGCCAGGGTCTGGGCACCCAGCTGGTCCGATGGTCCGCCGGGCACCTCCTGGGGATGGAGGCGCCGATGTGGCTCATGTGGCTCACGGTGGCCGCCAGGAACAAGGGCGCCCAGGCCTTCTACCGTGCACTGGACTTCCAGAAGGTGGATACAATAGAGGGGTACTACAAGGACGACAACGCCATCGTAATGGTCCACAATGACCTGGAGAGTCTCGCCGGCGATGATCCGGTGGGACGTTAGTCGTCCCGGACCTCCGGACCGTCGTCCTCCTCCTCTCCTTCCTTCCGACGGTCCCGTCTCTCCTGGACCTTACCCTTCGCCCTCTCCTTGGCGACGCTGGCGGGAAGGACGGCGTCCTCGCCCTCGACCTTCCTCTCCCCCACCTTCTCGACCACTGGCATGGCGAACATTATCACGAGCATCGCGGCCAACATGATGGACATCGTGTCCATGGCCGCTCCCATGCCATCCGCCAGGGCCTTGTCAACGATCTTCTCGGCCGCTTCCGTATCGTTGATCTCGGGGGGATCGCCCGTCTTCAGCTCGTTCAACCACTCACGAAGCCCATCCGCTACCTCGTCTGGGGTCATGTCCTCAGGGGCGAGCCCGGAGTCGATGATGCCACTGATAATGCCAGCGAAGGCTACCGAGAACACGATCACGCCGATGAGTGCGGTCCCCAGTGAGGAGCCGAACATCTCGAAGGTGTTGACAACCCCTGAGGATTCTGTGCTCTTCTCGCGGCCATGGGCGCTGATGGCAATGTTGACCAGCTGGGACATCATCAGACCGATGCCCACGCCAAAGAGGGCGAGGCCGACCATCAGGTCATTCTCCTCGACGTTGAGGCCGAATATACCCCGCATGTAAAGGGTGCTCAGCAGCGTGGCGACTATACCCGCCATTATTATGTACTTGGGGCTCAAGTATGAGCCCAGCCGCGCAGCTCCTATGGAGAAGATGAACACCATGACCGTCATGGGAAGCAGTGCTAGGCCTGTTTCGAAAGCGTTGCTGCCCACGACGATCTGGAGGAACACGGGTATGATGAACAGCATTCCGCCCAGGACAACGCTCTCCAGCATGTCAACGACATTGACAATGGAGAACACTCGGTTCTTGAACATGTCCGGGTCGAGCAGCGGTATCTCGCCCTTGTCCTTGACGCGCCTCTCCCACTTGGCGAAAGCGAAGAGGCACAGGAGGCCGGCCATGATCACGAATGGTACCGGGGAGAGGCCGCCGACGGAGGGGGCACCGTCCTTGGCATAGAGCCATCCCCAGTTATCGCCGGAAAGCACTGCGAAGATTATCAAGAAGAGGCCCGCCGCCGAGGCGACGGCGCCGGTCAGGTCCAGCTCCTTCACCTTCATGATGGACTTTGACTCCGAGAGCATCGGGGTCATGGCGAGCAGGGCAACCGCGATGATCGCTTCCATCCCGAAGGCGTATCTCCATGACAGGTACGTGGTGAAGAACCCGCCCAGGATGGGGCCGAAGGCGGCCCCGGCGGCCGCCATGGACCCCCAGGCTCCGAAGGCCAGGGCCTTGTGCTTCCCGGAGTACTCCACGTTGATGATGGCCAGGGTCAAGGGCAGCATGACCGCAGCACCGATACCCTCCAGGACCGACCAACCGAAGAACAGCATCACGGGGGTGACGGAGAGGGCGGCGATCGTGGTGCCCACGGTGTAGACGATCAAGGCAGCAATGAAGGCCTTTCGCCTCCCGAAGACGTCCCCCATCCTGGCGCCCAGGAGGAGCAGCGAGGCCATGATAAGGGTGTAGCCGGCGATGATGGCCTGAATGGTCCCTATGTCGGTGTTGAGGTCCTTGACCAGGGCTTAGATGGACACGTTCATCATGGTCGAGTCGATGACGATGATGAACTGGGTGAGGACCACGATGAGCAGGGGCCCCCAGTACCACTTTTTTGAGCCCTTCTCAGTTCTATCCTCGGCCATCCTAGCACCTCTCGGGGGGCCTGAAAATGCAGCCATTTCTATGATTTTCCGTCCTCTTCTGAAAGTTCATCGGGGGGTGGTCCCTCGGGGGACCTTTCCTCCTCGGTCACCCCTTCGTTCACGTGGTATTCCGCCTCCTCGTCGGGGTCGAAGTCGGCGTCCTCCCAGTCGATATCTCCCTTCACCAGGCTCTCGTCCTTCTTCTTGAGCTGCCTTGCGTAGAGGGTAGCACCACCCAGGAGCAGGACCAGGCCGAGGGCCAATGTGTAGTTCATTACTGTCAGCGCTTTGACCATCGCGTCGGCCGTGGCCTCGTCGACTATCCGCGTCAGGTTCTCGACCTGCTCGGGGGTGAAGTTGCCTTCCCCGATCTCGCCGTTCTTGAACTTGTCCATGAACTCGACGAGCCATTGGGCGATCTCATCCTGGTCGTAGTCCTCGAACTCCGGGGTCTCGGCCAGGCCGTCAACCATGCCCGCGAAGGCGCTGACCATCAGCACGCCGCCGACGAAGGCGGTCCCCATGGAGGTGCCCAGCTGCTTGGTGGTGTTGAGCATGCCCGAGGCGTCGGGGACCAGATCGGCCTTGACGGCCCCCATGGTGGCGTTGGTCAGCTGGCTGAGTATCAGGCCACCGCCCAGGCCGAAGACCACCGTGCCTGGTATGAGGTCGCCGGGATCGGACCCTCCCTCCCCGAGGGCGTTCTTGATGATGATGTTCCCCCAGATCATGAGCACCAGGCCACCGGAGATCATCCAGATGGGACGCACATAATCGGACAGCTTCGTCGCTCCCAGGGAGACCACGAGGATGGCCATGCTCATGGGCATCAAGAAGAGGCCTATTTCGATGGCCTCGTACCCGTGGAGGTTACCCAGGTAGATGGGAAAGATGAAGAGCATCCCTGCCAGCGCCAGGTTCTGTACCACACCCTCCAGGATGCCCACGTTGAAGCCCCAGTTCTTGAGGACCTGGGGATTGAAGAGCGGGATCTTGTTCTTGGCCACCCTCCTCCACTGCCACCAGATGAAGACGGCGAAGAGGATGAAGCCTGAGAGGAGTATCCAGAACACGATGGAGATGCCCAGGGGGGCGATCTCGACCCCGCCGATCTCGAAGACCTTCCGCGGTTCAATGAACCCGTAGGTCTGGGCCATGAGGAAGGCCCCGATGATGAGACACATCGACACGATCGACATCAGGACACCGACCACGTCCAGCTGCTTCCACTTCATGGTCGGTCTTGTCTCCGTCAGGTAGAACAAGGTCGCCAGGATGACGATGCAGATGATGGCCTCGATGCCAAAGCCCCAGCGCCAGGAGGCGTATGACGTGAGGAAACCGCCCAGGATGGGGCCGAAGGCGGCCCCCGCCGCCGCCACACCGCCCCAGACGGCGAAGCCGATCTTCCGGTCGTTGCCCGTGTAGGCGTTGGTGATGAAGGTGGTGGTCGAGGGCATCATCATCGCCGCCGCGATGCCCTCCAGGATGGCCCAGCCGATGAGCAGCATCAGGGCGTTCTGGCTGGCAGCCGCCGTCAGCGTGCCAACGATGTAGATGATGATACCATACTTGAAGGCCTTCTTCCGGCCGATGATCTCGCCGATCTTGGAGCCGAGCAACATGAAGGAGGCCATGATGAGGGCATAGACGGCGATGATGGACTGTATGACGCCCACCGTGGTGTTCAGGTCCTGGACCAGGTTATTGATGGCCACGTTCATCATCGTGGTGTCGACGACCAGGATGAACACTGCAAGGAGCACCACGGTGAGCACTCCCCACTTCCATCGCTCCTTCTCCTCTCCCATGCAGTTACTCCCCCGAGGAATCGACCGATTGATGTGGTGGTTTAAATAGTCACCCTTCGGAGGGAGGTGTGTCCGCCTCCCGGTCCTCGCACTCCTCGTCGACGCAGCCAGGGCAGTCCCCGACGCAGGGCTCCAGGTGGATGAGCACGTGGCTCCTTGGCAGCGCCGCCTCGATGTCCTCCTGGATGTGGTGGGCGATGTCGTGGGCCTCCTTCACCGGCATCGAGGGCGGGAAGTGGAGGTGGAGGTCGATGTGACGCTCCGAGCCCGCCCGCCGGGTCCGGATGCTGTCCCAACCGATGTGCATGCCCACGTGATCGAGGAGGATGCTGTTGATGACCTCCCGCTCCTCCTCGGGCAGGGGCGCGTCCACCAGGTCCCTGAAGGTCCGCCGGGTCAGCTGGTAGGCGGCGTACGTTATCAGTGCCGCCACCCCGATGGCCACGACGGGGTCCACCCAGTACCAATCGGTCACGTGGATGACGGCCATGGCGAGCATCACACCCAGGGAAGTGTAGACGTCGGTCCGGAGGTGCAGCGCGTCCGCCTCCAGGGCCACCGACTCGGTCTCGCGGGCGACCGTGAACAGGTGCGAGGACACCACCCAGTTGACCAGGGCGGACCCCCCCATGACCGCCATGCCCAGTAGGGGAAGGTCGATGGCCTCCATGTTCGCCAGGCGGCGGATGGACTCCCAGATTATGATGACGGCTGCGACGACGATGAGGACGGCCTCGACGGTGCCGCTCACGTCCTCGAACTTGCCGTGGCCGTACTCGTGGTCCGCGTCGGGGGGGTGGGACGCCGCCCTCACGGCGAAGGTCGCCATCAGGGCTGCCAGCAGGTCGATGCCCGAGTGCACCGCCTCGGAGATGATGGCCACCGAGCCCATGAGCATGCCCACGATGACCTTGCTGACCAGGAGGAGACTGTTGGAGGCCACGCTCAGGTAGGCGGCGCGGATCTTCCTCCGGTCCTGGTCGGAAAGGTCGGTCACGTGACCGGAAGCGACCTCGGACTACTTGGGGATTGTCCATTCGGTCGACCGAAATGGTTGGCCAGAAGGGGGAGTGGTGGACCGAGCGAGATTTGAACTCGCGGCCTCCTCCATGCCAAGGAGGCGATCTTCCAGGCTGATCTATCGGCCCATGGCCATCCGGGCTATGGCATCAAGGTATAAATCGTTTACCCAACCGTCCCATTCCCTGATACTGGCTAGGGTTGAGGGGGCCGCTGATACCCCGGTGGTTGGTCCGGAGGTGGCTGCTGAGGTTGGTACCCCGGGGGCGGTGCCTGGCCCGGAGGGGGTGGTGGCTGCTGAGGTTGGTACCCCGGGGGCGGTGCCTGGCCCGGAGGGGGTGGTGGCTGCTGAGGTTGGTACCCCGGGGGTGGTGCCTGGCTAGGTGGCGGTTGCTGGTACTGGGGCGGTGGGTACTGTCCCGGCGGCGGGTACGCGGCCGGGGCGGGCTTCTTCCTCGCGCCGAGCAGCTTGATGAAACCCACAAGTCCGATGATGGCCCCGACCATGGCGATGACGAGGCCGCCGCAGATGCTCCCGAATATCCCTCCGATCGATATCGGTTCGGTTATGTAGTAGGTCCCTGCCGAGTCGACGGTGACGTTGTAGGTCCCGTCCCGGGGTATGTCGAAGTCCCCTATCTTCAGGTTGTCGTTGATTGTCTCTGTGGACCCCGTGTCGGAACTGGCCCATATCAGGCTCCCGCTGGAGTCGTGGATCTCCACCGACGGCGAGCCCCACCAGGACCCGGCGGCCCACATCTGCCATTCTCCCTTGTCAAGGTCCACCTGCTTCGTCCCGTGCGACGTGTAGGTCAGGGTCTCGACGGCAGCGTCCGCCGGGTCCTCGAACTGGTACATCGTCAGTCCGATCGCCACGACTATGCCAACGACGAATACGACTACGCCCACCAACAATATCTTCACATGCGATTCCATGTCCCCCACCGGAGAGGATCCATCGACCCCCTCCGATACCGGCAATGTGTGCTCATTGGATAAGTAGGTTATCTCGCCCTTGGCAGTGTGTAAAAAGTCGCCACACTCCCCTCCAGATTGTTCTGGCCTAACCGCCGAAAGAGGGTTTCACGCCGAACTCATAGATAGCCCGGGGAACGAGGGAGAAGTTGTAGCCCACCCATGAGACGCTCTCCTCGAGCCTCTGGGAGGTGGGAGACCTGCCCCTCACCCTGCTGGCGAACTTCCTCTTCTTCGCGGAGATCGCGCTCTCCACGTTCGAGCGCCTGTGGTACTTCTCGTCCGAACCATCGGGGTCCTCCCTGAACGCCAGCACCATCCTCCTCCACGCCGGGGAGCACTTGGCCAGCGCCGTGGTGTTGGACTTCAACTTGAACCAGGGCTCCGCGCCGATGGCGGCCACGGCGTCGCAGTTGTCCCGGGTCAGGTAGAGCTTGTCGCCGGACCACTCCTCCACCTCGAAGCCCCTGGCGTCCACACTCTCCACGTGGGACCTGAGGATCTCGTTGTCGCCACCTTTCCCGATGCGGACGTCGAGGGCCATCACCACGTTCGACCGGGTCCCAACCGTGATGTGGACCATGATGTGGTCCCGCTTCCGGGACTTTTTACACACCCGGATGCTGTACCAGCTGGAGTAGCACGTGGTGGAGATCCCCGTCGCGTCCGTGGCCATGCACTTCTCGACCTCGGAGAACAGCGCGGCCGTCAGCTCCACCAGCCTCTCCAGGTACACGTGGATGGAGCCGTTGTTCAGGTAGTTGCCCAGCGTCTTGAAGCAGGGGATGTCCACATCGATGAGACCCGCCCCTTTGAACATCCGGAGCAGGCCGATGGTCCTGCGGAGGGACTTGTCGAAGTACTGCTTGACGACGAGGCAGACCAGGATGTCGTAGAGCCTGGCCGGGGGCCTCCCGGTCCCCTGCCAGAGTGTCTCCCTGTCCAGCACCGCCTCGACGGCCCCGGAGAGGCATGCCAGGAACATGGGTATCTCGTTCTCCTGGATGAGATTGTACAACGCCTCGTCCCGTGGATACCGTCTCCTTCTCTTTCCCATCGGGATTGAGATGGACGAGCAAATATATATATATTACCTATGTCATACCTGAGTAACCATGATAGGGAACATCATCATCTTTCGCGTGCTGCCGTCCAACAGCAAGCTCCGGATGAACAAGTTCTGTAGGGAGTTCTATGGTTACAAGATGAAGTCCAACTACGGGAGGTACACGTACGAGAAAAAGGGCTTCCTGGACAACTATCCATTCATCAAGCCCCAAAGGGGCGTGATCATCGTAAGGAGCGAGGATGTTGGGGAGATCATCTCCTTTCTCGGATCATACAACGCAGAGATCTTCACGAGGGAGATCACCTTTCTGGAGGAGGATATTGAGCAGTTGAAGCCAAGAAATGAATGAGGTCAGGGCTGGGGTTCGGAGCATTGCCCCTGAACCCTGGCCTAACCCCTGGGGACTTTTTACACACTTTTTACACACTGCC
>CBDUQW010000105.1:0-10690 GCA_965369625.1 uncultured Thermoplasmata archaeon
CTGTTCCACTGGCTGCTTAAAAAAGTGGCTCAATCACTCGGTATCCAAGAATCTCCGGGGCGTGGCGCTGGGACCCACAAATCTTATCCACCTTGACCACCCATCCCTGGAAGGTTCCCATGACGGTGATGGTGACGGGCTCCGAGGGCTTCATAGGCAGCCATCTGGTAGAGCACCTCCTCGGACAGGGCAAGGACGTGGTGGCCACCTACTTGAGCGGTTCGGGCCTGTGGCGCCTGGACGGGGTCCGTGACGCCATCGAGACGGTCAAGATGGACGTCCTGGACCGCGAGGGCGTGGAGGGGGTCGTCAGGGACCACCGCCCCGAGGCCATCCACCACCTGGCGGCCCAGAGCCTGCCCACCCTCTCGTGGGAGCAGCCCGCCAGGACGATGGAGGTCAACGCCATCGGGACCGTGAACGTCATCGAGGCGATGCGCGCGCACGTCCCCGACGCCGCCGTCCTGGTGGCGTGCAGCTCCGCCGAGTACGGCATGGTCAGGGAGGACGAGGTGCCCACCCCCGAGGAGCATCCCCTCAGGCCCCAGCACCCCTACGGCGTGTCCAAGGTCGCCCAGGACCTGCTGGCCTACCAGTACCACTACAACTTCGACATCAGGGCCTTCCGGGCCAGGATCTTCAACACCACCGGCCCCCGCAAGGAGGGCGACGTCCTGGCGGACTTCACCAAGCGGGTGGTCGACATCGAGCGGGGCCTCACGCCCCCCAGGCTGAGGGTGGGGAACCTGGACCCGCGTCGGGACTTCACCGACGTGCGGGACAACGTGAGGGCCCTCACGCTGCTGGTGGAGCGGGGGAGGCCGGGCGTGGCGTACAACATCTGCAGCGGGAGCGTCCACAGGATATCCGACCTGCTGGACGTGATCCTCGCCAACTCCACGGCGGAGGTCGAGGTCTTCCAGGACCCCGACCTGATGCGCCCCTCCGACGAGCCCGTCATCGCCGGTGACAACAGGCGGCTGGTCGAGGACACCGGGTGGCAGCCCCGGGTCCCCATCGAGACCACCATCGCCGACATGCTCGAGTTCTGGCGGTCGCGGTCGGACTAGGCCTCGGACCCCCCCCCGTGGCAACCCCTGTCGAGGTCGGCAATTTCATATCCGAGAAGGCCTGTGGGGAGCCTCATGGGTCCGCGAAAGGTCCTGGGCATCGAGTCCACGGCCCACACCGCATCGGTGGGGGTGGTCGCGTTCTCGGAGGACGGAGGGACCGAGGTCCTGTCCAACGTGTCCAGTTCCTACGCTCCCGAGGAGGGCGGCATCCATCCCCGGGAGGCGGCCAACCACCACGCCGAGGCGTTGCCCAGGCTCATCCGGGAAGCGCAGGCGGAGGCGGGGATCGCCGCGGGCGACATCGCCGCGGTGGCCTTCTCCCAGGGGCCCGGACTGGGGCCGTGCCTGCGAACGGGCGCATCGGCGGCCAGGGCCCTGGCCCTCACCCTGGACAGGCCCCTGGTCGGGGTGAACCACTGCGTCGCCCACCTGGAGGTGGGCCGTGCCATGCTGGGATGCACCGACCCGGTGCTCCTCTACGCCTCCGGGGGCAACACCCAGGTGATCGCCTACGCCGCCGGCAGGTACCGTGTGTTCGGGGAGACCCTGGACATCGGTATCGGGAACATGCTGGACAAGCTGGGCCGGGAGATGGGCCTGCCCTTCCCCGCCGGGCCGACCCTCGAGAGGATGGCCCTCTCGGGGGAGGAGCTGCTGCCCCTCCCCTACAGCGTCAAGGGCATGGACGTGGCCTTCTCCGGCATCCTCACCGCCGCCCTCGCCCTCATGTCGAGGGGCGTGTCCCGGGAGGACCTGGCCATGTCCGTCCAGGAGACCACCTTCGCCATGCTCGTGGAGGTGACCGAGCGGGCGATGGCCCACGTGGGTCGCGACGAGGTGCTGCTGGGAGGCGGCGTGGCCGCCAACGCCCGCCTCAAGGAGATGGCGGCCATCATGGCCGATGAGAGGGGCGCCCGGTGCTTCGTGCCGCCCCCCGGCCTGTGCGTCGACAACGGCGCGATGATCGCGGTGCTGGGGCAGATGATGATGGGCGCGGGAGCGACCACCCCCCTGGAGGCGTCGGGGGTGCGGCAGCGGTTCAGGACCGACGAGGTGGAGGTGACCTGGAGATGACGGCGGGGGACCCATGGCGGTCCGAGGGGCGGATAGCCCAGGGTGCCGAGGCCGTCCTGGAGGCCGGTACCTACCTGGGCCGGCGGGCGGTGCTCAAGATGCGTCGGCCCAAGGGCTACCGCCACCCCCAGCTGGAGGTGTCCATCCGGACCTCGAGGACCCGGACCGAGGTCAAGGCCCTCCGGGAGGCGCGGGCGGCGGGCGTGAGGACCCCCGCGGTGCTGGACATGGACGAGGCGGAGGGCCGGCTGGTGCTGGAGGGCATCGAGGGGCCCACCCTGAGGGCATGCCTCGACGGGCTCGGGGAGGCGGACCGCAGGCGGGTGGCCCACGCGCTGGGCGCCGTCCTGGGCGCGCTCCACGCCGCGGGCATGGTCCACGGCGACCCCACCACGAGCAACTTCATCCTCGAGGCCCTCCCCCCCGAGGGCCCGGTGGTCATCGCCGTGCTGGACATCTCCCTCGGCGGCAAGGCCGACGGCGTCGAGGAGCGGGGCGTGGACCTGCGGTTGCTGGCCGAGGCCTTCGGGTCCACCCACCACGCCCACCAGGACCTGTTCGGTGTCATCATGGACGGCTACCGGGAGGCCTTCCCGGAGGGCGCGGGTCCCGCCATCGAGAGGATGGGGGCCATCGGGGCCAGGGGAAGGTACGTCGACAAGGGACAGAGGGACAGCACCCGGGAGGATTGAGCGACATGGATGACAGGCAAGGAGAGGGACCCGTGCTGCGGGTGGTGACGTCCAACGAGGGAAAGGCGAGGGAGTTCCTCGCGGCCCTGGAGGGGATACCCTGGAGGGTGGAGCGGGTGGCCACCGCGTACGAGGAGATCCAGGCAGACACCCTGGACGAGGTCGCCTTGGCCAGCGCCAGGTCCCTGCTGTCCTCGCACGAGGTGCCGCCCCCCTTCGTCCTGGAGGACGCGGGCCTGTTCATCGATGCCCTCGATGGTTTCCCCGGGGTCTACTCCGCGTACGTCTTCCACACCGTCGGTTGCGAGGGGGTCCTCAGGCTGATGGAGGGGATGGAGGGGAAGGAGGACCGGCGGGCCAGGTTCGAGAGCCGCATCGCGCTGTGCCTGCCGGGAGGCGGGGTGAAACTCCTGGAGGGCACCTGCCATGGCACCATCACCGAGGTGGTCCAGGGCTCGGGGGGCTTCGGCTTCGACCCCGTCTTCGTACCCGAGGGCGAGGACCGGACCTTCGCCGAGATGACGGTGGAGGAGAAGGAGGGTCTCTCCCACCGGGGGCGGGCCCTGGCCGCGCTGCGCGATAGGCTCGGGGCGCTCTGAGGGGGAACTCACTCCCTTATCCGGAACCAGTAAACGAGGAACAGCAGCAGTAGCACCACCGCGGCGCCCAGGAAGGTGGCCGTGGGATAGAAGATGGGTGGCTCGTACTGGTCGGTGGTCTCGTAGACCTCCACCTCGTAGGGCTCCTCCACGGGGTTGCCGGCGGGGCTGGTGACGGTGCCCGATGAGGACTTGGCCCTGATGTAGTACTCCAGGCCCTTTTGGCTCACCTTGTCCTTGGGGATGACCGCCCAGTACGTGGTCCCGTTGCTGGACATCTCGATCTCGTTGTACTCCTCTCTCCCCGCCCTGCGGTGGAAGAGCGTGGCCGTGACGTCCTTGGCCAGGAGGATCTCGCAGCTGATGTTGAGGGGCTTGGCGGCCGGGGCCTGGGTCACGGATGTGTGGACGATGACGAGGGGGGTCTCGTTGTACAGGATGTTGTCCATTGCGGTGTAGTGGAGGCCCGAGGCGTCGAAGACCCGGAAGAACACCACCTTCACGCCCTCGCCCGGCGGGAGCTCCTGGTTCACCTGGTGGTTGGGCGGCGGCCACTCGTGCTTCGACGCGTTGGGGAAGTTGGGGTCCGACGAGATCTGGAAGTACATCTCCGGGGCCACGTCCTCCAGGTTGTCCGAGGCGTTGAGGGTCAGCACCACCACCCGCTGGTGGGTGATGTCGTCGCCTCCGTTGATCACCACCGTCCCGGTGGGCGGGGTCCTGTCGGCCAGGAAGTCCGAGTTCGTGGCCCAATCGGACCAGAGGCCCAGGTGGTCGCGGGTCCTGACGTTCCAGTACCATATCCCCTCCTCGATGGGCACGGGGGCGGTGTACCTGTTGGACCTTCCCTGCGCACCCGTCACCACACCTCCCTGGACGTCCTCCTTGAACGACGGGTCGGGGGAGTAGACGATCCAGAAGGCGCTCTGGCTCGAGCCCGCGTCAGGGTCGTTGAAGGACCACACGAAGTCGGGTGTCTCGTCATGGGCGTACAGGTCCGGTAGCAGGAGGTCCGGCGGACCTGGTTGCGAGTTCCTGCGCTGGGTGCACAGGAGGGCATCCCCCTCGTCCCAGCCCACGTAGACGTTGCCCAGGGAATCGGCGGCGATGGAGGCGTTGAGGCCTATCGTCCCGCCCACGGGGATGACCGGCGTCGGGTCCGCGAAGCACCCGAACACGGTGCAGGTGGAGGTGTACAGGGGAGGCGATGGGGGCGAGCCCACGCCAGATATGGCCATGACGACGGAGTCGTCGGGCCCGAGGACGGAGTCCACCATGGGGGTCGCCCGGGGGGATGCCGTCAACGTGGCCACGTGGATGTCCTCACCCGTCTTACCCTTGACCACGGAGTCGGCCAGGAAGGTCACGTCACCGGTGACGGTGGTGATGGCCTCGGACCTGACCCAGGTCACCCAGGCGCCGTGGCGCTTGGTGAGGGCCAGGGAGGGTCCCCCGTGGGTCCAGTTGAAGGGGTCGTCGGCCAGGGGGACCGCGGCCGGCAGGGCCGAGGTGCGGGAGATCTCCGGGGCGAACCTGTAGAACACCTGGGACCCGAGGACGGCCAGCATGGCGTCGACGTCCCGGGAGGCCCACGCGGCGTGCAACCCACCGTCCTCGTCGGTGGCGAGGGAGGCCTGTCCGTTGTGCTCCCACCCGTCGTCCGCCAGGGCGAAGTCCTCCCGGACCCATTCCACGTCGCCGTCGACCATGTGGGCCAGGGCGACGGAGGTCCCGGGGTGGTCACGGAGGGTCCAGGCCACGAAGGCGGAGCCCTTCGAGAGGGCCGCCACGTCGGGCTCGGTGTTGTTGCTGTTGGTGGGTCGGGACACACGGACGGGGTCGGACCAGTCCAGGCCCCCTTTCAGGGACCTGGTGTAGCGCACCTCCCAGAAGGGACCTCCGGGGGTGTCGTCGGTGTTCGACCGTTCCTGCCACACCACGTGTATCACGCCGTCGGGACCCACGGCGATGGCGGGGTCCCACTGGTCGGCATTGCTGAGGCTGGCCGGAAGGCGGATCGTGTCATTCCACTCCCGTCCCCTGCTGTCGGAATCGGAGTAGGCGAAGAGAATGGCATCCCCGGCCTGGAAGCTGGCGAACCTGCCGTCCTGCCAGACGGCGTAGAGGTCGTCGGTGGTCCCCACGGCCATGTCCACCGAGCCCAGGTCCTCTCCCGTGGACCTGGTGATGGGGGTCGGCACCTCCTGGAACTCAATGGCCGCCGCCCCGCCCGCGAGCAGGGCCATCGCCACCACGGGGACGGCGATGGCGAGGAGCAGTTGGAGACGACGGGGGCGGACCATGGCTCGACCTACGCCGTACTTGTCGGGTGGACAGATAACCGTTTCCCCATGGTCGGGAGGCCGGTGTGCAAGGGTTTTTGAACCCGCGGGACCCTTCTGGGCGCGGTGTGCCCTTGGCCCCCGACAGGATATCCCTCAAGAACATGGCCTTCTTCGCCTACCACGGCATGGCCCCCACCGAGAAGCTGCAGGGACAGCGGTTCTTCGTCGACGTGGACCTCTACCTGGAGCTCGTCCAGGCCGGCGAGGGGGACGACATCCGCCGCACCGTCGACTACGAGGGCGTCTTCCGCACCGTGAAGGAGCACGTGGAGGGGAAGCGGTTCCACATCATAGAGGCCCTCGCGGAGGCGGTGGCACGGTCGCTGCTGGAAGAGTTCCCCGTGGAGGGGGTGACCGTCAGGGTGCGCAAGCCTTCGGTCCCCATCCAGGGCATCCTGGACTACACCGAGGTGGAGATCTCCCGCAGCCGGTAGAATGCCAAGGCCTCAGGTGGCCCGCCGCAGCATCTCCACGATATCCTTCTGAGAGACCTTCCTCGCGGGCTGCCAGGTGGCGACGATGGACAGCACCACGGTGATGACCACCAGGGACAGCACCGTCGGCCAGGGGATGGCGTACTCGAAGTCTATGGGCGAGAGGGTGTTGAAGAAGGCGATGACCAGGGCAGAGAGGGTCACACCCACCACCAATCCGACGAACATCGCCACGACGGAGATGGCCACGCCCTCGGCGATGAGGGTGTTGCGCAGCGCCTTGGCCCGCAGGCCCAGGGACCGCAGGATGCCCAGCTCGAACTCCCGCTCGAGGATGGAGGCCATCAGGTTCATCGCCAGGGAGAAGAAGGCCACCAGCATCAGGATGACCAGGATGATGTAGAACAGGGTGTCGAGGGTCGCAAGACCGCTCTCGATCTCCTCGATGATGACCACCGACACGATCAGGAAGAAGTTGAAGAACACCTGGTAGCGCTGGGTGATGGTGCGACCCACCTCCTCGTGGTCCTCGCCCTCGGTCACCATGATGTAGAGCTGCTGGTAGGGGACGTCCAGCACGTCGGTCCCCGACAGCTTGGCATAGGTGGCGAGGGAGACGAGCACCCCCGAACCCCAGGCCTCCTCGGGCCGTTCTGGGAACTGCCCCGAGAAACCGGGCAGGGACTCGAGTATCAGCACCACCTCGAGGAACAGGCGCTGCCCCTCGAAGTCCAGGGCGACGGTGTCCCCCAGGCCCACCTCCATGGCGTTGGAAAGGCCCCTGGATATGACACAGCCCTCGGGCCCGATGTCGGACAGGCGGCGGAGGTCGCCCTTGTACACGTCGGATTCAGAGACGAAGGTCGCCTTTGTCAGGTCGCCCCAGGCCGCCATGACGTCCGTCCCGTACGTGCGGGAGAACACCACGTTGGACAACGTCGCCTCCAGCTCCGCCGTCCTCGAGGCCACGTGGCTGGTGTAGTTGGCGTCGTCGATGCCCTCGACCAGGGAGAGGTGCAGGTCGTCGTCCCCGAACATGGTGATGTCCGCCCCGATCTCGTACACCGCCGCGCGCTCCACGCTCTGGAAGATGGCAGCGAAGAAGGAGGAGAAGAACAGCAGGATGGCCACGATGATGGCGAAGATGAGGGTGGTGGACGCGTTCCTCCGGAGGTACCTCTCCAGGTTCGCCCGCACCAGCTTGTAGGAGGCGGGAAGGATGGGCCGCATCAGGGCCACCACGCCCCGCTGGAGCAGGGGCACCACGACCAGCATCCATATGCAGTACGAAAGGAGGATGACGAGGAAGGAGAAGATGAAGAACGAGAAGAACTGGCTCTCCCCCACGAAGATGAGGAAGTAGGGGATGAAGAAGGTGGCGTACAGCAGTGCGATGAACATCAGGAAGGCGCCCACCAGCATGCGCTTGTCAACGCCCCTGACGCTGACGAAGCGGTACCTGCCCTCCGTCCGCGTCTGGGAGATGGCCTCGGCGGGGCTGGTATCCATCGCCCTGCGCAGGGGCGTGATGGCGAACAGGCTGGTGATGGCCAGGGTGATGAGCACCTGGCCCATCACCACGCCCCAGTCGACCACCATGGAGAAGTCCTCGGGCAGGAGGTCCAGGCCGTACCAGTGGACCAGGTAGGGGATCCCGACGCCCAGGGCGACGCCGATGGGGATGCCCACCGCGAGCATCATGGCCAGCTCGCCGGCGACCACCCGTCCGATGAGGCGCCGCCGGGCTCCCAGCAACCTCATGGTCGCCAGGTCCTTCGCCCGCTCCTCCACCGACAGGTTGAGGATGGAGGCTATCATGATGCCCGCGATGATGGGGAAGAGGATGGAGAAGATGTACGCCACCACGGTGGTGGCGCGGGACGCCTCCAGCGAGGCCTCGATGGCCTGGGCCTTGGGCGCGTTCACGGTGTACTCCGGGCCCAGGTCCAGGGCGATGTCCCCGGCGATGGCGAACACGTCGGTGGCCGGGTTCTGGGGGTTGTTGAGGTCGTAGAGGTGCGGGTCCACCATCCCGATCATCAGGTTGGCCTTGCCCGAGACGTTGTAAAGGCCCTGGACCTCGGCCAGGTCCTTGACCAGGTAGGAGGCCACGCCCTGGTAGAACCTGCCCCGAACGTCGATGACCCCGTTGATGGTCCAGTTGACGATGATGACGTTCTCCTGGAAGCCGGGGTCGGTGATGTTGGCCGAGAGGTTCAGCCCGCCCCGGTACCCCAGGGCCTGGATCTCGTCCCCCACCCCCAGCTCCATGTACTGGGCCGCCTCGGAGCTGATGACGCATCCGTCGCCGGAGATGTCGTACTTCCCGTCCATCTCGAGGACGGTGCCGGCGTCGAAGTCATCCTCCACCCCGAAGAGGGGGAGGAACGTCCCGTTGTCCAGTGTCAGCCCCTTGGGGTACGCCAGCATCACCTGGGCTATCATCGGATGGACCGATTCCACGCCGTCCCGCCTCATGACCTTGGATATCTCCTCCACGTCCAGGTACGAGATGTTGGTGAGGTTGGTCGCCCCCGTGACGGTGGGCCGGACCTGGATGTCGTGGCCCGCGTCCCGGGTGAAGGTCTCGGTGAGGGTGCCCATCACCACGTTGAACAGCACACCTACCAGCACCATGAGGAAGACCGTCACCACCACGGCGGCGATGCCCATGGCGTTGCGCCGGCGGTTGGAGCGGAAGGCCCGGTAGATGTAACCGCCCAGGGGCAAGGTCAGTCATCCTCCGGCTCGATGATGGGCTTGGTCGGCGGGGGGATGCCTGTCTCGACGATCCGCCCGTCCTCCATGAGGATCCTGCGGGAGGCCCTCCCGGCCACCAGGGGGTTGTGGGTCACCAGGATGAAGGTCACCCCCTCCTCCCGGTTGAGGTCCGCGAGGAGCTGGAGGATGGCGTCGCCCGACGTGACGTCCAGGTCCCCGGTGGGCTCGTCCAGGAGCACCAGGTCGGGGTGGTTCGCCAGCGCCCGCGCGATGGCGACCCGCTGCTGCTCGCCGCCCGAGAGCAGGGAGGGCGTGTGGGACGACCTGTCCTCCAGACCCACCAGCTCCAGCAGCTCCTTCACGCGGACGGCCCGCTCGTTGGCGGGCATGCCCTTGAAGGACAGGGGCAGCTCCACGTTCTCGGCCGCCGTCAGCGAGCCGATGAGGTTGTAGAACTGGTGCACGAAGCCGATGCGGTCCCGACGGAAGTCGGAAAGGTCGTCGTCGGAGAGGTTCAGCAGGTCCACGCCGGCCACCCGGACGCGGCCCTCCGAGGGTCGGTCGATGGCGCCGATGAGGTTCAGCAACGTCGATTTCCCGCAGCCCGAGGGCCCCATGATGGCCAGGAACTCCCCCCTGCCGACCTCCAGGTTCACCCCTGCCAGGGCCCTCACTGGGACCAGACCGGTCATGTACACCTTGTGGGTGTTGGCCAGCTCGACCATGAGGGAGGGTGCAACACCCGAGGTCCCTGACTCCGCTGGGCTCATGGCATCTCCAACGAGGTGGTCGTATAAAACCCTTGTAGGAAAAAACGGGTAGGCTCACCATCCGTGCCAAATCCTTAATATCCCGAGGCCGATGAGGTGCCGATGGAAGGGCCAGGGACGATCCGTGTAGTGCCCCTGACGACGGGCCTCCTCAACCCCGGCGAGGACCTCCCGGCAAGGCTCGGGAGGGCATGGGAGGAGGCGGGTGAACACCCATCCCCCGGTGACGTCATCGTCGTCGCCAGCAAGGCGGTGGCCATGTGGGAGGGCCGGGTCATGGACCTGTCCGCGGTGGAGGTCTCGGAACGGGCAGGGGAGCTGGCAGCGGGGACCGGCCTTCCCGCCGCCTTCTGCCAGGTCGCCATGGACGAGTCGGACCGGGTCCTGGGAGGGGTCCCGGGCGCGCTGCTCACCTACTCCCGGGGCATCCTGGTGGCCAACGGGGGGGCGGACCTGTCCAACGTGCCCGAGGGTCAAGCCATCCTGTGGCCCGAGGACGCCTGGGCCGCCGCCCGCCGCCTGCGAGATGAGCTGGGCGTGGCCGTCGTCGTGGTCGACAGCCACGTGCAGCCGCTGCGCTTCGGAACCGTGGGCATGGCCATGGGCTGGTCGGGCATCGAGGGCGTGGAGGACGTGCGCGGGCGGTCCGACCTGTTCGGCAAGCCCCTCCACGTCACCCGCCGCAACGTGGCGGACATGCTCGCTTCCGTGGGCACCCTGCTCATGGGGGAGGCGGACGAGGCGACCCCCGCGGTGCTGGTCAAGGGACTGGACGTGTCTATGCCCGAGGATGGCGACCAGGGACCCGAGGATGTCCTTGTCGCTCCGGGCGAGTGCCTGTTCACCCCCGTCTACATGGGCAGGCTCCTCGAGGAGTTCGAGGAGGACTGACCGATAATGCTGTATGGTGACCAAATGGAACGAGAGCTATCAGTATCTCCGCAGGATTCCTTGAGAAAAGAAGAACATCAGTAACCATTGG
>CBDUQW010000106.1:0-10573 GCA_965369625.1 uncultured Thermoplasmata archaeon
AATTCCCCTGGCTTCTTAATAGAGTGGCTCAATCACTCGGTATCCAAGAATCTCCTAGTGGCCCGTGTGTTTTCTTATCAATTCGATATTCTTGCGTGGAAATTACCTCCGAACGACTCCGATAGCCTATGCCTCATCGGCTCTCCAGGTAATATCCTTTCGACATTAATCCGACGTCACCCTCAGTGGCCCTTATCCGCTCATTCCGCTTCCGTATCTCAATGAGATAATCAGCTGTCCTTTGATCCCCCTTCAGGTGATGCTTCCGGATTTGGATAGTGAACAGTTCCCACATCCTTTCAATGTCAGATCTGTTATAACCTGCACGAGTCGAGATGACCACCTCGTCTGCTCCCTTCTGGAACCGATACCCGTTCACTCTTGGGATGTCAGGATAATGGTATCCCAGGAGCACATTGACCCTTACGGACGGGTCGAGATCGACCTCCTTCACTACCTTGTCGTATTCGTAGCATTGTATCTTGTCAGGATGGACTAGGGCGTATCCTGGATGCCGATATGGCCATCCCATCTCCACAAAATTAAATGCCACAAACAGAACTGATATCAGAAAGAAGATAGCATAAAGCAAAATGAATAAGTTCTCTAGGAATGCACCAATTACCATCACGAGGAAGCCAATGAATCCCAATATCGCTAAGGAATAACCCCAATAGATGGTGGCCTTGGGGTAGAACAGGTCCTTCTCGATTTTAAAAGGTAGATCGGCAATATTAACAGATCCAGGCTTGTCGTTATAATTCATTGCTGTCCCCATAATCCTATTATATTATCTGTCGCTCCGAATAGATAATCCTTTTGGAATCGATTCGTTCGGCCGATTCCCACCCCCGGGGTAAGGTTATTAAGGGGAAGTACACTTTCCAACGGCGATACCCATGCCTGGTGACGATTACCATGCCCTTCTCAAGCGCGCCCGGGAGCGCCTGCCAGACGATATCTCGAAGGCCTCCCGCTTCGAGCTGCCGGAGATAGAAGTGCTGTACGAGGGCAAGATCACCGTGTGGAGGAACTTCGGTGACGTCGCCGACGTGATCCGCCGGGACCATCTGACCTTCTTCCAGTACATGATCCGTGAGCTGGGCACGTCGGGTACCATGAACGGCAGGCGCGCCATGTTCAAGGGCAGGGTGGTCAAGAAGAACATCGAGGACAAGCTGGGCAGCTTCCTCAACGCCTACGTCTACTGCCAGGAGTGCCGCAGCCCCGACACCAGGCTTGTCCGCGATGGACGCACCATGGTGCTGCGGTGCGACGCCTGCGGTGGCCACCGGCCCGTGGCGGTCCGCAAGGCCAAGCGCACCACCCGCGAGTCCGCAGCCCTCCAGGAGGGCAAGGTGTACGACGTCCTAATCGAGGACATCGGCAAGAAGGGGGACGGGGTGGCCAAGCTGGGCAACTACACCATTTTCGTGACCGGGGCGCCCAAGGGCGCCGAGATGAAGATCATGATCGAGAAGGTCACCGGGAACATCGCTTACGCCCATCCTCACGTGGAGTGAACGGGTTGATCGAAGTAAAGGAGTGCTACATACAGTGAGACCCTATCGTTCCAGCGCCGTCATGTTGACGCTGTTCATCGTGTCAATACTTGTCGCCATGGTCGTCTCAACCCTCATGCCCAACGACTACCGGGCCTTCGGGGAGGACGTGGACGACCCGACCAACCCGCTACTGTACATCGGTATGGTGATAGTCTTCACCTTCTTCATCCTCTGGATAGCGAGAAAGGGTATGCAGCGGGTCATCCAGATAATCATACTGTTCGCCGTGGGCATGACGATGTACTTCGTGCTCAGGCCCATCATATGGCAGTTCACCAGCTACGCGGTGGCCGAGATCCTGGCCATCCAGATAGCCCTCGTCCTGACATACGCGCTCTACAAGTTCCCAGAGTGGTACGTGGTGGACATGGCGGGCCTGCTGGTCGCCGCCGGCGCCACAGCCATCTTCGGCATCAGCCTGGGCATCCTGCCCGCCATGGTGCTGCTTGTGGTCCTGGCCGTCTACGACGCCATCGCCGTCTACCGCACCAAGCACATGGTGGACCTGGCCGACAGCGTGATGGACCTCCGGTTGCCCATCCTGCTCGTCGTTCCGAAGGAGAAGGGCTACAGCTTCATGGAGCAGGCCTCCATCAAGGAGGAGATCGCCGAGGGCGTCGAGCGCGAGGCCATGTTCATGGGCCTGGGCGACATCATCATCCCCGGTGTCCTGGTCGTCTCCGCCCTGACCTTCCTCACCCCCGAGCGGATGGGAGAGGTCTTCGTCGCCGGAGTCCCCGGGAACCTGGTCGTCTCCCTGTGCACCCTGGCGGGCGCCATCGTGGGCTTCTGGGCCCTGATGTGGTTCGTCTGGAAGGGTCGCCCGCAGGCCGGCCTGCCCCTGCTGAACTCGGGCGCCATAGGCGGCTACGTCATCAGTGTATTGGCCGTCTTCGGATCCCTGGGAATAGTCTGGCCCTCATCGATATTCTGAAGGGTGATGCCATGAGGGCCCTGGTCACCACCGACCTGCACTCGTCGGACAGGGCGGCGAAGACCATCAAGCACGGCCTCATGGCGGGCAACTTCGATTGCCACCTGTGCCTGGGTGACATCATCACCTTCAGGCCCCTGGAGTACCTGGAGGACCTGTTCGCCGACCCCCCGGTCCCCACCTACACGGTGCCGGGCAACACCGACAGCGACGAGGCCAGGGCCCGTCTCGAGGAGATGGGCCTGGACATCCACTTCAAGCGGGTATCGGTGGGTGACGTGGTCATCGCGGGAGCCGGGGGCTGCACCCCGCCTCCCTTCCGGACCGCCTTCGTCGTCGATGAGGACGAGTACGCCAGCAGGCTGCCTCCCGTCCTCGAGGGCGCGCAGGTCCTCGCGAGCCACGGACCTCCCCACGGGGTCCTCGACAGGAGCCTCTTCGGGGGCATGCACGCCGGGAGCAAGGCGTTGTACAACGCGATAGAGGAGGCCCGTCCCCGTGTCGTCCTCTCGGGTCACATCCACGAGGCCCGGGGTGTCGTGGTACACGACTGGGCCACGGGCAAGGTCCTGGCGAGGGACAAGGAGATGCTGGAGACCGCCAGACCCGACACCACCCTCTTCTTCAACCCGGGTCCCGCCAAGGACGGTTACGTGGGTCGCCTCGAGGTGGATGGTGACATCGTCCGGGCCCACTCGGGCAGGATCTGAATGGAGCAACCCTTATCTACCACCTCCCTCATAACCGCCCGAAACCAGCATTCAGGAGGACCAATAATGAAAGCGTACCGTGTCAAGGGCGAGTTCCTCATGGGAGAGGCCATGTCGCCCTACAACCGCGAGATAGAGGCGGAGGACGAGAAGGACGCGTACGAGAAGATGGTGTCCCTCATCGGCAGCGAGCATCGCTGCAAGCGCAACAAGATCAAGATCGAGTCCATAACCGAGGTCCCCTTCGACGAGATCGAGGACGTGCTCATCAAGGCCCGCATCACGGGGGTTTGAGGCATGGTCGCCTCCGAGGACGAGGTCCGCGAGATGCTGACCATCCTGGACCGGTACAAGTACCAGGCCGACATGATGAGCCAGCAGCTGAACATGCTCACCGTCACCGAGCAGGAGCTGGGCTCCGCGTGGGCCTTCCTCGAATCCTTCGATGAGGTCGAGGAGGGGTCAGAGGTCATGGTCCCCGTGGGCGGAGGCATCTTCGTGACCGCCCAGGTCTCCAAGGCGGACAAGGTCCTCACCTCCGTGGGGAACTCCATCGTGGTGGAGCTGGACCCCAAGGACGCGGCCCAGCGCATCGGCGAGAGGCGAGACCAGGTCCGGGAGATGATGCAGCAGGTCAAGGCGGGCATCGAGCAGACCGAGGCCCAGGCCACCGCCCTCTCCCAGCAGGCGGAGACCGCCTTCCAGGAGCTGCAGGCCTCCAGGGACGGTCCGCCCATCTGAGGGTCGACCCATGTTCAAGAACCTCCGCGACAAACTAGGCGGCTTCAAGGGCAAGCTCAAGAAGGAGCTGGAGAAGGATCTCCCCGAGGAGGAGGCCCCAAAGCAGAAGGCCACCGTGGAGGCTCCCCCCAAGGCGGCGCCCAAGGCCGAGCCGGCACCGCCGGCGACCCCGCCCCCCGCGCCCGTGGACCGCAAGGCCAGGCGGGTAACCCGTGCCGAGAAGCGGGCAGCCAAGAAGAAGGACAAGGGCAAGAGGAGGGAGCCCAAGAGGGCCAAGGCGCGCCAGCCGACCCCCGCGACCCCGGAGGCCGCTTTCACGGATTCGTTCATGGGCCGTTCCCTCAAGGAGAAGAAGCTGGACGAGCTCCTCGACGAGCTGGAGGTCATCCTTCTCGAGTCCGACGTGGCCTACCCCGTCGCCGAGGAGATCAAGCAGACCCTCAAGGAGGAGCTGGTGGGCAGGCGCATCAGGCGGGACGTGGACGTGGACGAGTTCATCGAGACGACCCTCCGCTCCGCCATAAGGAAGGTCCTGGCCGTCGACCCGGTTGACCTGGACGCCTACGTCAAGGAGCACGACAAGCCCGTTGTCATCATGTTCATCGGCGTCAACGGCACCGGCAAGACCACCACCATCGCCCGCATCGCCCACCGCTACAAGAAGATGGGCCTGTCATCGGTGTTCGCCGCGGGCGACACCTTCCGCGCGGGCGCCATCGAGCAGCTCCAGATCCATGCCGACCGCCTGGGCGTCAAGATGGTAAAGCACAAGGCGGGCGCCGACCCGGCCGCGGTGGCCTTCGACGCGGTGGAGCACGCCAAGGCCCGGTACAAGGACCTGGTGCTCATAGACACCGCTGGCCGCATGCAGACCAACGTCAACCTGATGGACGAGATGAAGAAGATCAAGCGCATCTCGAACCCCGACCTCATCGTCTTCGTCGGCGACTCCCTCGCGGGGAACGACGCGGTCGAGCAGGCGAGAAGGTTCGACGAGGCGGTGGGCATCGACATCGCCATCCTCACCAAGATAGACGCCGACGCCAAGGGCGGCGCGGCCCTCTCCATCGCCCACGCGGTGGGCAAGCCCATCGCCTTCGTGGGCACGGGCCAGGGGTACGACGACCTGGAGGTATTCGACCCCGACTGGATGGTGGACCGGCTCTTCGCCTAGGACGATCATCTATCGAGCCGTCTTCTCACCAGGCGGTATGCCACGTATCCCATCCCGGACAGCCCGAGCACGAGCAGAAGGCCGAGGAGGAACGAGGACGTGGGACCGGGACCCTCTGGAGGTTCTGCGGGGTCTGATACCGTCATGTTGATCGAGTTCGGCCCGTAACCGTGCTCGTACACCTCGTGGTGCGGGTCGACCTCTACAACGAAGATGTCCTCCTCGGCCGTGAGCCTGAATCCCAGGGGAAGCACGATGGACCCCCCCGGTGCCAGCTCAGGGACGTCGGTCATGTTCAGCTCCTCGCCCATCACCTCACTGATCAGGACGATGGAGGTGGCGGGACTCGTGCCGTCACCGCGGTTCTCCACCGCAACGAACATTACGTTCTGCTCTCCCCTCCTCACTGGGGCATCGAACTCGTAGCCCACGATGGACAGGTCGGGGTAGACGACGGAGTACTCCACCGTCCCATTCCATAACGTATGGCCGTTGTAGTGGAGGACGGTCATCTGGAACGAACCATCGTCCATGGGACCTGCATCAGGTGGATAAATGAACAGCCTGAAGGTGTGGTTATTGATCTCACCTGATTGAACTATGTGAAGGTCGGACATTCGATCGCTCGCCCCTCTTACACGGATGTTGCCCTCGACGGGCAAGACCGACCATTGGAGGATGTATGGAACACGGAGGTTTCCGGTGTTCGCGATCGATAGGGTGACCTCTGGGTCTGGCAGGTTCGGGTTGATCACGGGTTCCGGCGCGATCTCCATCGAGCACGTGATGTCCATGAACGGGTCGACCTCGAGGACGACCCGGTCTGGGGGGATGGGGACGTGGTCCCATAAGAAATGGACATTGATCCAGTACTCCTTGGCAGGTGTGAGCCTGTCCACTTCTACCTCGAAGAAGAAGGTATAATCGCTGTAGGGTTGGAGCATCACTCCCGCGTCCCGGGGGCTCCTTATGGTAAGGGTATCGGTCCCACGGGAGCCGTCCGTCAGGAACTCGATCGCAAGGTACTCCTGAACATTCCCCTTGTTATACATCGTGACATCGTACCTGGCTGTGGTCCCATTGAACATGTCCTCGACTGTGAACCGTTGATAACCTGGGGAAACGAAGAACTGGACGAAGTGGACCTCCTCGACATCTATGGTCACCACCGACGTTAGTACCTTCCCAGGGAACTGGTCGCACATGAAAAGCAACTCGACCACCGTGTAGGCACCTGGAAGGGCATTCCCCGGTGCCCCCACGGCCATGTCTACGGTGAACGATCCGGAGCCATTTATCTCGTAAGAACCCTCGCGGATCGTGACCTGCCATCCGATGGAAATGTTGTTCGTGGTGAGGTGCCAGGTGTGCCCGGTATGATTGTTGGTCGACTGGCTCAAGGATATCTCCACAGAAACCTCCTCATTTGGGAGGATCCTGTGTGAGGACCTCTCGGGATCGACGGAGGCCTCGAAGATCTCCGCAACGCCCCAATCGATCCTCAATCCGCTCCATACTGATTTATCCTCCAGAATCCTGGCCCAGATAAATGTCCCGTACTCGGAGTCCGCCCTGAGGAGCGTTGGTGAGAGCACCTCGATGAAGACGCTGACATTGGTCTCCTCGCCCCTTAAGAGCTCGAACTCCGCGGGATCGATAGTCACCCTCACCCTATCGTCGATTGTCTCGGAATCCTCGCTGGTGCGAGAATCCATGGTGACATTGAAAGGAAGGTCCCCGATGTTGCTGACCCGAACCTCCGTCCTGATCGAGGAGGTGTTGTTCAGTTCGTAATAGGGCTCGCCCAATTCAATGACCTTGATGTCCCGTTCAACGATCACGTACGACCTCCAGTTGAGCGACTCCGTGATGTTGGTGGTTAATGATCTGGCAGTGAGATTCACTTCGACGAAGTCGCCTGCCATGACGTTCATTGGGGCCGTGAGGGAGAAACTGAAGTAGACCGTGGTCCAGGGGGGCACGTCCTCGAATAGAGTCCTGTTAAGGGAGTAGGTCCAGTTCGGGTCCGATAGGGTCACCTCGATGACTATAGTATCCGTTATCGGGCTCTTGTTCTCGACGTAGAAGTCCATGACCCTGGTCTGTCCTGGATGCCAGAATATCATGGAGCGTGACCCGTCAAGTTCCTCCAGGCCCTCTCCGCCCAGGTCGCAAGCGCTCACCGAGGCGATGGCGATGAACGATACCGTACACAGGAGCGACAAGGAGATGCACAGTCGCGTCATGGAGATGGTCAACGACTCACCCGAAACCCGTATCCCCCTTGCACCCGCCCGGTTATGTAGTAATTGGAGTGGTCTTTTATTACCACGGAGCCGTCAATGTTAAATAGGGCATCCCCCTTTCGCGTTCCGCAGGTGAGCTGATGGCACGATTCCCTGAGGCAGAGGCGAGGACGCTGATCAAGAAGATCTGCATGGACTGCTCCTCCCGCAACGCTTGGAAGGCCAAGCGCTGTCGCCGCTGCGGCAGCAAGAGCCTTCGCCCCAAGGCCCGCGAGCCCAGGGGCGGCTAGACCGATCTTTCCCTCCCTTGCACTGGCAACTCATCCCAGAGCCGGTGCTGCCATCCAGGTGAGGGGCCCGGTCTCGGCAACGGATATCAATGCACACCTCGTTCACCTCCAGCGTGAGACCAGCGAGCGGAGGCCTGGAGGGCGAGGCGGTGGGATCTCCGCCCGTCCCCAAGGAGATCTCCGAGGCATCTTCCGAGGAGCAGCGCAGCCTCCGCCACCTGATCAGCGTCTACGGGGAGTTCAAGGGGAGCGCCCGGTCCCTCCTGGTCGCAAGCCTGCTCACGGCCATCGGCGGGGGCATGTCCTGGTTCGTGCTCATCCTGTACATCTACGAGCTGTTCCCTGAGCTCACCAACGTCGGGTACATCTTCGGCATTGCATCGTGGACCATCGTCTTCCTGATCCTCCCTGCCGGCTGGTTGGTGGACCGCTTCGACCACCGGAAGATGCTGGCCCTGGCCCTTTTCCTGGGGGGCATATCCATGGCCCTGTTCGCCATGGCCCATGATCTTTGGATGATCGTCCTGGCCTAGGTCCTCAACGGAGCCTCGAGCGCCCTGAACAGGCCTTCCTTCGCCGCCCTGATGACGGAGAAGACCTCCGACCGGCGCCGCAAGTACCTGTTCGCGCTGCAGTCCATGGTGTCCATGATCGGCGTGGCCATCGCCTCAGCCCTGGCGGGTGCATGGACCATCATGGCGAGGGGGACCTTCGGGATGGACCTGGAGGAGGCCTACCGGGTGATGTTCGTCCTGGCGGCCTTCACCAACATGATAGCGGTCTTCATCGCCCTCTCCCTGAAGCCAGGCGAGGAGGGACGGGAGGACAAGAAGGAGGAGCTCCCCTCCCTCGTGGACGACACCGAGGACGACGCCGAGGCACGTAGGAAGGGGCTCTGGTTCATCGTGCGGTTCTCCGCGCCCATGGCCCTGATCGGCTTCGGCGCGGGCTTCGTGGTCCCCTACTTCCAGCTCTACTACATCCTCAAGTTCGACGTGGACGTCTCCCAGGTGGCATGGCTCTTCGTCGCCACCCAGGTGGCGATGGGCCTGTCCTTCTTCCTGGTCCCCACCCTGGCCGAACGACGCGGGTCGGTGGGAGCGGTGATGCTGACACAGGGCATCGCCGTCATCAACCTGGCCCTCATCCCCTTCGCGCCCATCTTCCTGATGGCCGCCCCGTTCCACCTGATCCGGATGGCGATGATGAACGCGTCCACCCCCATCCAGAGCTCGCTGATGATGGGGGCCGTCCGGCCCGCGGACCGTGGCACCGCCGCCGCCGTCGGGCAGCTCATGTGGACCCTCACCAATTCGATCGGGATGACCTTCGCAGGCCTGGTGATGGACAACTATGGCCTCGACACGCCCTTCATCATCGCGGTGTCCTTCTACACGATGGCGGTGTTCCTGTTCTGGTACTGGTTCCGCGACGTGGGCGAGATGTGAGTCAGTAATACTCGTCCCGGTGGTAGACCCGATTGGTGAACTCCCGCCAGCGGTTGGCGTCGTCCACCTCCTCCATGATGGCCGTGTGACGGTCCTCCCACTCGTCCTCGTCCTCGAGGTGCTTGAGCTCGTCGACGGCGCGGAAGAGACCTATGGTGCGGGCCAGGATGGCCTCGGCCTCCTCCAGGGTCATGTCCTCCACCTCAAGCTCCTCCTCGAGGATCTCTGCCCGGTCCTCCAGCTTGTCGATGAGCTCGCAGACCTCGGCCTTCTCCTTCTCGTCGAGGTGGTCGTCGAAGACGAAACGGTTGACCCTGTCGCGAAGGTCGATGCGCTCGCCGTCCAGCTCGCACTCCTCGGGGATGCGGACGCCCACCCAGCTGAAGATCGAGTGCAACCTCGCCAGGATCCTCCGGCGCTCCCCGTCCGTAAGGGTCCCGCCCTGCTGCCGTTCGCCCTCTGGTTCCACTGGACCACTCCGGGGGTCGATGACGTTCGCCGGCCATTTGGCTTTCGGTGTCGCGATGTTAGCCGTAGAACCCCATGTACATCAGCGTGAGGGCGATGAAGTTGTTCACGGCGTGGGCCACCATTGGCGGTATCAGCGAGCCTGTCTTCCAGAAGGCCAGGGCGAATCCGACGCCGGCCACGAAGATGGGCAGCAGCGCGTAGATGTTGGTGTGGATGGCGGCAAAGCCAATGGAGGACACGAAGATGCCCACCCACAGGCCGTAGCGCCTGTCGTACGCGTAGAAGGCGTAGCCCCTGAAGAAGAACTCCTCGGAGATGGGGGCGATGATGCATCCTGATATCAACCATACCAGGTAGCCCGGTATGTCCCCCTCCCCAGGTCCCAGTACGGGGTCGTCCCCGGATGGCGCGAAGCCCAGGGACGCCTGCCCCATCTCGATGAGGGAGGCGATGGTGAACAGGACGAGCCCGAGGCCGAGGCCGGCGATGGTCAGCTTGACCACCCTGGGGGTATCGGCCAGCTGCTTGCGCGTGAGCCCCATCTCCGACATCGGGATGACGCGACGGCGCACCACCTGGTGCCACACCATCCATATCAGGATCCCATCCTGGATGATGAGGGAGAACAGGACGAAGTAGGCGTTGAAGGTGGTCTCGATGGATTCGGGGTCGTTGACATCGATCTCGCCCATCAACGGGGCTATGAACAGGAACAGGATGTAGCCGGCCAGGAACATCGCGTCGATGATCAGCAGGATGGGGTTGTGCCACGACAAGAAGTCCCGCTTCTGGTACTTCTCCACCCCGACCTTCTTCCAGCCCGGCCCGGGATCCGTGGCCCGAGGAGGTTGGCCGTAGGGTGTCGTGGGAGTAGGCCCTGAACCGTAGTGGGGTTGTTGGGGAGGGGGGTAGCCATGTGATGGCGGGTAACTGGGGGGTGACATCTGGTATGGCCCGGGTTGCTGAGGGGGGTAACCCTGGGTGACCGGTTGAG
>CBDUQW010000107.1:0-10571 GCA_965369625.1 uncultured Thermoplasmata archaeon
GGTTCGCGCCGCCCCCGAAGCTCCAAGGACCATCTGTCCCCCGATGGTCCAGGTGCAGGATCATCCCCCCGGCCCACCCCCTCCGGAGCCTGTCCCGGAGGGACCGCCTACGCCGGACCCACCTCCCCTTGAGCCGGAGGCGGCGCGGTGGTGAGGCTCGGGAGGACCGCGGTGGTCCTGCTCAGGACCGTTCCTCGTCCTTCTCCAACGGAGGGAGCTCCCGATGCTCCTCGAACCACTTGTCGAGGGAAGGACCGGGCGATGGGATCTCCTCCAACTCCTCTTCCTGGCCGGTCCCCTCGGTCGATCCCTCGGGTCGATCGTCCGGAGGAGGGGGCTCGGTCTTGAGCTGGGTGCGGTCCTCTGACCTGACGACAGGTGCGGCCTCCGGGTGCCCGGGGGGCTTGGCGCCGATGGCCTCCAGCATCTTGCGGGCCTCCTCGGCCTCGGGGTCAAGGGCGTACGCACGGGCGACCTCCCTCCGGGCCTCCTTCGTCATCCCCACCTCCAGGTAGGCCTCCGCCAGGGAGAGACGGGCCTCGGTGAGGCCGGGGTCGATGCGCAGCGCCTCCCTGATGTACCGGACGGCCCTCTTGTGCTTCCCCCGGGCCATGAGGGCGCGACCCTTGCCCAGCCACGCGAGGGCGTACTCGGGCGAGATGCCGATGGCGCTATCGAAGGTCCGCTCCGCGGCCTTGGGGTCCCCCAGCATCAGGTGGCAGATGCCCGCCAGGGCCCGGGGTGACTCGTCGTCCAGGTCATGGTCCTCGGCCAGCTGGTAGGCCTCGAGAGCACCCTTGACATCCCCCGCCTCCCGCAGGGCGTTGCCCAGGTCCAGCTGTAGGCCGGGAAGGTCCGGGACGCGGGAGGCGGACTCCTTGAGCCCCTCGACGGCTGCAGGGACGTCGCCGGCGACCCAGCTTGCCCTCCCCAGGGCGTGCCATGCCTTCGCCCTGTCCTCCTCGGTGGGTTCTCGCGGCTCGGGATAGGAGGGCACGTAGGGGATCTTTGGACCCTTGGCCTTCTCCTCCTTGGCCTTCTTCTCTGCCTCGCCCTCCCCTATCTCCTTCTCCGGTGAGGTGGGCGGGCCCGGGGTCACCTCCTCCGTGGGCTCCTCCTCCAGGTCCACGACCAGGTCGTCACCCTCCTTCCGGGTGACATCGGGGGACCCCTCGAGGAGGGTTGCCATCTCCTCCCTGACCTCCTCGACCCGTCCCAGCTCGGCGAGGGCGCTGGCGATCTGGAGGTGCATGTCGGTGGGGTCGGGGGCCTCCGTGCCCTCCAGCACCCTCATGGAGTCTATTGCGTCGGCGTACCTGTGGGACCGGAACAGGACGTCGGCCCGCGCCTCCCGTGCGGACATGGAGGTGCGGGGCATGAGGAGGGCGGTGTCGTAGCAGCGGACCGCCTCGGAGTACTCGCCCAGCTGGGAGAGCATCTTGCCCTTCCGCTCCCACATGCGACCCTGGGCGGGCCGGCTGGTGATGGACCGGGTGACCGCCGCCAGCGAGTCGTCGTACGCCCGGCGGGCCTCCTTGGGCCTTCCCAGCTCCTCCAGGAGCTCGCCCCGCAGGAAGTGGGCCTCGTCGAATTCCTCGTTGAGGCGGATGGCGTTCTCCACCGACTCCAGGGCCTCGTCGGGCCGGCCGAGGGCGTGGAGCACCTCGGCCTTGAGCAACCAGGTGTGGTCGTAATTGGGGTTGAGCTCGAGGCTCTTGTCCAACCACTCGAGGGCCTCCTCGTGCTCGCCGAGGCCGTGGTGGGACTCCCCCATGGCGTACATCGCATAGTCGAACTTCGGATTGATGGACAGGGTCTGGAGGTGATACTGCATCGCCTCGGCGTCACGGCCGCTTCGGTTGAGGGCGTTGCCGATGTTGTTCCAGGCGATGTCGTACTCGGGGTTGATGGTGACCGCTCTTTCGAACCAAGGTATGGACTCCAGGTAGTTGCCCAGGTTGTACTCGGCGTTGCCCCGGTTGTTGAGCAGTATATCGTCCTCGTCGTCGATCTCGATGGCCCGCCCGTAGGCGGAGATGGCCTCCTCCAGCCGGTCCATCTGGTGGTAGGTGTAGCCCAGGTTGTACCAAGCGTGCTTGTACGCGGGGTTGATGCGCACCGCCTGCCGGTAGCAGTCGATGGCCACCGACATGAAGCCCGCCGAGAAGAAGGTGAAGCCCCGGTTGTTCCACACCTCCTCGTTGTCCAGGTCCAGGTTCAGGGCGGCGTCGTAGCATTCGATGGCCAGGTCCAGCTCATCGAGGTTGAAGTGGGCGTTGCCCTTGGCCTTCCATATCTCGGGGTCCGTGTCATCGATGTCCAGGGCACGGCCGTAGAGACGGACCGCCCTGCCCGGCTTTGCCAGCTCGTCCCACAGCACTCCTTGGTGATACTTGAAGTAGGCCGACTCGCCCAGCTCGGCCTCCAGCTCCTGGAGGCGCCGGAGCACCTCCCTGGGCGGGTGTTGGCTCCTCAGCAGCTGCACCATGTAGTCGTAGCCCGAGCGGTACCGGCGGTTGACCCGGATGGCCTGCACGTAGTTGAGGAGGGCCTCGTCGGCCTCGCCCATGTAGGTGTACGCGTTGCCCCGGTTGCACCAGGCGACCTCGTAGCTCGGCTGGAGCTCGACGGCCCTCCGGTAGCTGTCGACGGCGGAGGCGTGGTCGCCCATGGCGTCGAAGACGACACCCTTGTTGTTCCACGCGACCACGTCATCGGGGTGCCGGCCGAGGAAGACGTCGTAGGCGGCGATGGAGCCCCGGTGGTCGCCGTGATGGAAGTGCTCCTCGGCCGAGTCGAGGAGGGTCCTGTCCGAGGCGGAGCTCAGCTCCTCCCGCTCCTCGGCGGCCTTGACCTGCGCCGCCTTCATGAGCACCGCGGCCCGGGCCTGGTCGGGGTCGTGTCCCTCCCCTCCAGCATCGGATCTCTCATCGGGTCCGTCTTCCAGTTAAGCACATCCACGGGAGCGCTGGCCGTCCCCCGTGTGCGATGGCCACGGGACCTTATGTGCGTTTCGGCCTGACCCACTTTTCGTTGAGCCAGGGGGCCTACATTGTTGGCCTTTTCCTGAACGATGCCGAGCGGTATATATAGCATCTTGACAAAGACTAACACGGCAACACAGGAGGCAAAAACTCTGTCCGCTAATGGCTCCGGATCCGTCCTAGTAATAGGGTACGATAGCTGGGTCACCCGACTTCGGGTGAGCGGTGGCTTCTCTCTCCCCGCGTTCATGCGCATGCAGCTCATGGACATGGATGAGGACTGAGCGGTCACGGCGGATTGCCTCTTGCAACCCGCCTCCCCATCCGGAAATCCTCCCCACTTCCTCCGTTGTTCCTCCAACCTCCCACGGAACAATACCGGGTTGCGCCGGACCCAGCCGCAACCCGGAACCCCCCTTTTTTTCTTATTTTTCTAACATCCACCCATCGAGCATACCAACTAGGCCCTGCCAGAAACCTTATTTGTGAAAAGTGCTATCCCCCAGCTCCCCAGCAGGGGCCAGTACCCTTCCAGGGATGGTGGTTTGCCATGGACTTCGCCCTCAGCAAGGAGCAGCTGATGATTCAGCAGATGGTCCGGGAGTTCGCAGTGAACGAGATCGAGCCCATCGTCGCCGAGTACGAGGCCGAGGGCCGGTTCCCGGAGGAGATCATCAAGGGCCTCGAGGAACTGGGCATCTTGGGAATGACCGTCCCCAAGGAGTACGGGGGCGGCGGCTGTGATGCCGTCTCGTACACCTGCGCCGTGGAGGAGATCGCCCGTGCCTGCGCCTCCACCGCCATCGCCGTGGCGGTCAATAACTCCCTGGTGTGCTTCCCCCTCCTGACCTTCGGGACGGAGGAGCAGAAGCAGGAGCACCTGGTGCCCATCGCCAGCGGCAAGGCCCTCGGCTCCTTCGGCCTGACCGAGCCCTCGGCGGGCTCCGACGCCGCGATGCAGCAGACCATCGCCACCCCCGACGGGGACGGGTACGTCATCAACGGCATCAAGCACTTCATCACCAACGCCACCGTGGCGGACGTCTACGTGGTCTTCGCCATGGAGGACAAGACCAAGGGCACCCGCGGCATCACCACCTTCATATTGAGGAAGGGCGACCCCGGGTTCACCTTCGGCACCATCGAGGACAAGCTGGGCATCCGAGCATCCATCCAGGCCGAGCTGGTCTTCGAGGACTGCCACGTCTCCGCCGACCGAAAGCTGGGGGACAGCGGAAAGGGCTTCAAGATCGCCATGATGACCCTCGACGTGGGCCGCATCGGCGTGGCCGCCCAGGCCCTGGGCATCGCCCAGGCGGCGCTGGACCGCAGCGTGCAGTTCGCCAACGAGCGGGAGCAGTTCGGCAAGCCCATCGGCCGGTTGGGCGCCATCCAGGAGACCGTCGCCAACATGGCCACCCAGGTGGAGGCGGCCCGCATGCTGGTCCGCTACGCCGCCTGGTGCAAGGACGCGGGCAGGCCCTTCTCGAAGGAGGCGGCGATGGCCAAGCTCTTCGCCTCCGAGACCGCCATGGCGGTCACCACCAAGGCCATCCAGGTCCACGGCGGCTACGGTTACATCAAGGACTATCCCGTGGAGAGGTACTTCAGGGACGCGAAGATCACCGAGATCTACGAAGGGACCTCGGAGATCATGCGACTAGTGATCGCACTCAACGTACTATCAGGGAAGTGACGCAAGGTCACAAAGGAAGATCCAAAGGGGAGTTGAAAGGATGAACATCGTCGTGCTCATCAAGCAGGTGCCTGACACCACCGACGTGAAGATCGACCCGAAGACGGGCACCCTCATACGCGAGGGCGTCCCCTCCATCATCAACCCGGACGACAAGCACGCCCTCGAGGAGGGCCTGCGCATCCGCGAGAAGTTCGGGGGAACGGTGACCGTGCTGTCCATGGGCCCGCCCCAGGCGGAGGACGCCCTGATGGAGGCTAGGGCAATGGGTGCGGACGTCACCGTCCTCATCTCGGACCGCGCGTTCGCCGGGTCGGACACCCTGGCCACCTCGTACGCCCTGACCCGGTCGGTCCTGACCACCGGGGAGTGGGACATCGTCCTGGGTGGGAGGCAGGCCATCGACGGGGACACCGCACAGATCGGCCCACAGACCGCGGAGCTGCTGGGAGTGCCCCAGGTCACCTACTGCATCGAGATCGATATCGCCGAGGACGGCAGGTCCGTCACGGCCAAGCGGGCCCTGGAGGACGGCTACGAGGTCATCGAGACCAAGCTGCCGGCCCTCTTCACCGTCATCAAGGACATCAACAAGCCCCGGTACCCCTCGGTCAGGGGCATCGTCAACGTGTGCCGGGACTGCGACGTGCAGACCTGGAACGCCAAGGACATCGGGGCGAGCAAGAAGATGATCGGCCTCGACGGCTCCCCGACCCAGGTGGCACGGACCTTCGCCCCCGAACCCAAGGGCGAGGGCCTCATCCTGGAGGGACCCGCCGAGCAGACCACGAAGGAGCTGGTGCAGCACCTGCGTGACAAGAACGTCGTGAGGGTGAGGTGATCAAGATGGCCGGGATCACCATAAAGGAAGAGATGTGCATCGGGTGCACGCTCTGCCTCAAGTCCTGTCCCTACGACGCCATCGACTTCGACGACGAGACCAAGAAGGCCACCATCAACGACAAGTGCACCGTCTGTGGCGCCTGCGTCCCTGTCTGCCCAGAGGATGCCATCGTCTCCGAGATCGAGATCGTCACCGACCTTTCAGCGTTCAAGGACGTGTGGGTCTTCGCCGAGCACCGGGATGGCGCCCTGGCGAAGGTCGGCCTTCAGCTGCTGGGCTGCGCCGTTGGACTGGCCAAGGACGTGGGCGAGCGCGTGTGCGCGGTCCTCATCGGCCACCAGGTCGAGGGCTTCATCCCCACCCTCTTCGAGTACGGCGCCGAGGTGGTATACCACGTGGACGCACCGGAATTGGAGAAGTACAGGTTCGACACCTACACCAAGGCCATGGTCGAGCTGGTGCGGGTACACAACCCCAACATGTTCCTGCTGGGCGCGACCCACATCGGCCGCGACCTGGCGCCTCGCGTCTCCCGCAGGCTCAATGCGGGCCTCACCGCCGACTGCACCGAGCTGACCATCGATCCCGAGACCAAACTCCTGAAGATGACGAGGCCCGCCTTCGGCGGCAACATCATGGCCACCATCCTCTGCCCGAACACCCGGCCCCAGATGTCCACGGTGCGCCCGGGCATCATGAAGGAGATAGAGCCCAAGGCCGGCGCCTCGGGCGAGGTCATCAAAATGGACGTGGAGTTCGAGGACAGGGACCTCATGATCACCATCAAGGAGATCGTCAAGGTCCCCAGGAAGATGGTCAACCTGGAGGAGGCCAAGATCATCGTGTCCGGAGGACGCGGCGTGGGCAGCTCCGCGGGCTTCAAGGTCCTCGAGGAGCTGGCCGAGGTCCTCGAGGCCGAGCTGGGCGGCAGCCGCGTCGCCGTCGAGAAGGAATGGATATCCCAGGACCACCAGGTGGGCCAGACGGGCAAGTCCGTTCGCCCCGACCTCTACATCGCGTGCGGCATCTCGGGTTCCATCCAGCACCGGGCGGGCATGCAGACCTCGGGCATCATCGTGGTCATCAACAAGGACCCCGACGCCTACCTCTTCAAGATCGCCGATTACGGCATCGTGGGAGACCTCCACACCGTGGTCCCCCTCCTGACCGAGGCCTTCCGCAAGGAGCTGGGCAAGTAGGGAGATGACGGCATGCAGGTCATCGAGGACGACGGCACCGTCGTCATCAGGCTACACGAGGGAGAGGATTTCTTCCCCACCCTCGGGAAGGCTCTGGAACGGGTCGACCTCAGGCACGGTGTCATCCTCACCGGGGTGGGCATGCTCAAGGACTTCGAGCTGGGCTGGTTCGACCACGCCACCAAGGGCTACGTCAAGAGGGAGTTTCCCACCCCCCACGAGCTGGCGGCCATGAGCGGGACCATCGCCGTCTCCGCCGACGATGGGAAAACGGTCATGCCCCACGTCCACGTGGCCATGGCGGGTCCCGACCTGGGCCTGGTGGGCGGCCACCTGTGGAAGGCCACCGTCACCATCCTGAACGAGATCTCCATCAAGCGGGTCGGAAAGGACATGGTCCGCCGCCTGAACCTGGCCACCGGCCTGATGGAGCTGGACCTGGGTCACCCTTAAGGCCGCCGACGGCCATAGCGGGCATCGCGTGCGCACATCCATCGTGGTCCTTGCATCGTTGCTGCTCCTCGTGATCCTCCCGGTCCCAGCGGCGGCGATGCCGCCCCAGGAGGGAGCGAGCGGGTTGAACGGCAGCTGTCGCAGCTGCCACACGCCCTCTGAGGGGTACAACGGTGTCAGCGTGGGAGCCTCCGTTACCATCGAGGGGATACCCCACCAGTACGTACCGGAAAGGAGTTACACCATCACCGTCACCATCGACCGGGGCCTCGGTCCCCAGCCCTCCTTCGAAATACTCCACGCCTTCCAGCTGGGCGTGACCGGGGGCACCCTGGAGGTCGTGAACTCCAGCACGGTCCAGGTCTCCGACCGGGAGGTGGGTTCCCGGGGGGCCTCCGACGCCGAGAGCTGGTCGGTCGTCTGGACCGCACCCCGGTCAAAGGAAGATGTGGCCTTCAGGGTCGAGGGGGTCGTCGGCAACGGGGACGGCACCGAGGAGGGCGACGTGCGACTGTCGACCGATGGCCTGTCGTTCGCGCCCCTGGACGTTCACCCCGACGAGTCGCCGCTCCCGTGGTCCAACATCTGGATCATCATACTGTCCGTGATCGGTGTGGCAGGGGTCGTCGGCTACCTCATCGTCTTCAGCCACAGGCCACCGCCGCCCAGGACCCTCGACTGACGGGACCTCACCGGTTGATCTTGAACTTCTTCTTGGTCCGCTTGACCAGCTCGGTCCAGTCACCCATCCTCATCGTGCCCCTGACCTTGATGCTGACCTTGGTCTTCTTCCCGCCGCCGACCTTCAGCTTCGCGGTGACGCCCTCCTCGGTCTCGTAGACCAGCTTGATCTTGATGCCGAAGAGGGGGAGGGGGGAGTCCCACTCACCTGAGAGCGCCTCGATGAGCTCGCCCACGGCGACCGTCCCGTCCGGCGGGACCTCGAAGCCCACATCCGGCCCGTCGTAGTCGTAGACGTGGTTGAACTCCACCTTCTCGAGGATCCTGAGCACCCGGAGCAGGGTGGCTATCAGCGGGTCCTCGGTCTTGAAGGCCAGTGAGGGGCTCATGATGCGCGAGCGCTGCCTTGAGGTGGGTTCGGAGACGTTGGGATAGAGGTCAGGCCTCGTCCATTCCAGGCTACCTGGCTCGCCCGTCCGCACTCCTTTCCCGTTCGTCACCCGACTACCTCCTTGGTCCTCTTGACCTCACATGTCCACGTCGAACCTCTTCCTCACGAGCCGCTGGAATTCCCTCCAGTCGGCCTTCAGGACCGGGCCCTTCACCCTGACCCTGACCTTGGACGATATGTTCCCCGAGACCTTGACCTTTGCGCGTATCCGTCGGTACTTCTTGTAGAGCAGGTCGGCCTTCATGCCTCCGAAGGGAACATCCCCTGGTCTGGCCTCCTTGAGCCTCCTCCCGATCAGGTCGATGCTGGGGATGTCGCCGTCCTTGACCTCAAGGCCGAGGTCTGGACCCGAATAATGGAGCACCCAGTCGAAGCCGCACCGATCAAGAAGGATGATGATCCTGCGGAAGGCCTTGATGGGGGGCACGTCCGCCTTGAAGGACAGCTTCGGGCTCTGGACCCGCGCCCTGTCGGCATCGGTGGTGGTGTCGATCCTGAAGACGTCCTTGTGGGAGTACCTGGGTCTGAAGATACGATTGCCCTTCTCGTCCCTGAGCGCAGTATAGGGATTGGCGACATCCTCACTGCTACCCCTGTGATGGTACTTCGATAACCAACCCACGATTGTATATTGACAGATGGATAGTTAAAGATAATCTAGCCATCGGTCCCTTCGTATCGAGGCAGCCCTGCATCTGGGGACGTACGTGATGACACAACCGACGATATCCGCTCAGAACCCGAATTGTCCCAGCTTCTCCGGCAGGTACGTGTCGGTGACGAAATCCAGGCCGTACTTGGCGAGGGCCTGCTGCTCCGACTTCTTCCCCAGCTTGAGCTGCAGCTTGATCTCGTCCTGCCAGAAACCGTCCTTGAACCTGGGGTCGGTGAGCTCGGCCTTGAGGGCCTGGATGTCGCCATCGGTGAGCTTGTCCGAGGGCAGGTCGTAGTTGACGATGTCCGAGGGGGTGACCCCGAGGTACTGGGCCGTGGGGGTGGCCAGGTACTCCGACAGGTGGGCCGTCTTGATGGCCCCGTAGGCCACAGACGCGAAGATGCGGTAGGACCAGGGGTCGCCGTCCGTGAAGACGATGACGGGTATGTTCTGCTCCTCCGCCAGGCGCTTCATGAACCTCCTGGTGGACCTGGCGGGCTGGCCCTTGAGGTGCAGGCAGATGGCCCGGTGGGTCTCGTCGAAACCGTTCTCCACCAGCCGGTCGAACATACCGCCGGTCTCCAGGGCGATGATGAAGTCGGCGTCGGCGTCCAGGAACCTGATCTTGTCCGACTCCACGTTGTAGGGTATGCCGTATCCCGAGTCCCCCACGTCGTCGCGGCAGTTTATGCGCTTCTTGATGCCCTTGCGGTTGGTCTCCTCCAGGGTCAGGTTCCCGATGATGCGGGCGCCATCCTCCTCGGGCCGGAGCTTGAAGTCCTCCCGCATGGACATGGTCACTATCTCCAGGTCCTCGGCCAGCCGGTTGGACTCGTCCTGCTCGTGGAACTTGGCCAGGTCCCATCCCTCGGAGATGTAGTACATCTCCCTCAGGGTGGAGGACTTCTCGTTGGCTATCATGTCGCCGATGAACTCGATTAGGTACAGCGTGCGCAGGAGGGAGTAGGCCCCGTTGAGGTCCTTGGCGGTGCGCGATGTCCGCGACCTTCCGTACTTCCACACGTTGTGCTGCTTGTTGAACACGATGTTCTTCTTGGTCCTTGCGGGCAGGGACATCTGGGGTATCTGCAGACCCTCGATGGAATCGTAGATCTCCTCGGCGATGGCGTAGAGCTTCCTCTGCACCTCCTCGTAGTCCCTCCCATGCCGCTTCGCGCCAGTCAATCGCTCGCCTCCATTCGGAACTCATCTTCGAAATCGGCTATCGCCGTCTGCTTGCGCTCGCCGCCCTCGGGTGGAAGGTTGTCCAGGAGGGAATCGATGTCCGTCTTCCCTGGGTCCTTCATCTTCGCCACCTTCAACGGCGGTTCCACCACCGGTTCCGCCGAGGCCTCCGCCTTCCCGCCGTTGAGGTCCCATGGCGTCTCCTTCTCCGGAGCGTCCATGTTGTCCAGGACGTCCTCCAGGTCCTTCACCAGGTCAGGTTCCGGTTCGAGCTCGGGCTCCGGCTCGGGCTCCGCTTCGGGTTCCGGCTCGGGCTCCGGCTCGGGCTCCGGCTCGGGCTCCGGCGGGGGCACCGGCGACCGCAACATCACCGGCCACCTCACCGCCGACGACTCCGGATACGTCAACCGCTCCCCAGCCCGC
>CBDUQW010000108.1:0-10395 GCA_965369625.1 uncultured Thermoplasmata archaeon
GGGGCATCATCCCCTGTTCCAAGGCCAGGCTCCCAACTAGCGGAAGTACTGATATCACGAAACCTTTTATATGGAGGGGTCCCTATTTACGAACGGTGCGACCGATGGAGAGGCGGTTCATACCTAGGATGGTGTGCGATTCCTGCGGTGCCATCCAGGTGAACAACCTGGGAGGACGATGCCTCGTCCCGGGATGCATAGGCAGGCTCGATGTGCACCACGAGGACGCCGCGCTCTTCGCCAAGCAGGTGGAGAAGGACGCGGTCGTCAGCTGGATCAGCCTCATCTGAAGTGATGGCACACTTCCGGGGGCAACCTTTTTACGCCCAGCTTGCCATCCCCCGGAACGGAGGGATACCATGGTGGACTTCCTAGGATACGATGTGGACCTGCCCCCACCCCTCGACGAGCCGTGGGGCCAGTTCCTGTTCCTGCTGCTGGTGTGGGTACTCATCGGTCTCGCTGTCGTGCTGATAGTCAGGCCCATCATCCGCAAGGCCTTCAAGAACACCGAGACCGACGTGGACGACAAGATCCTCAAGATAATCGATAGACCCGTGGTGATATTCATCTTCTTCTACGGGTTCATCCAGTCGATGCGGGTGTTGCCCAATGTACCGGACTGGTTCATGGACAACCTGCTGGACCTCTATGCAATCGTGGTCTCGTTCTTCATCGTCTATATCGCCTACAAGGTGTTCAAGGCGGTGTTCATGCCCCTTGGCATGGAATACTCCAAGAAGACCGAGACCGAACTGGATGATGTGCTCATCCCGCTTTTTGACAAGGTCGGCGGCCTCCTCATCATCATCTTCGGCCTGTTCTGGATCGCCTCCAAGATGGGCGTGAACATCACTGTGTTCATCGCCGGCTTCGGGATCGTCGGCCTGGTCATCGCCTTCGCGATGCAGGACACCCTGGCCAATTTCTTCTCCGGCATCTTCCTCATGACCGACCGGCCCTTCAAGGTGGGGGACACCATCCTCATCGACGGCGACTATTGTCGCGTGGAGAAGATCGGGCTCCGGACCACGTGGCTCTACAACAGGTTCGACCACGACATCATCATCTTCCCGAACAACGAGATGGCGGGGAACAAGATAGTGAACCTGACCGAGCCGGACAACAAGTTCAAGACGAAGATCGCCGTGGGTGTGGCCTACGGTTCCGACCTCGACAAGGTCCAGGAGATCATGCTCGAGGCCCTGAAGAAGCAGCCCGGGGTCATCCTCGATGACCCCGACAAGGCGCCCTTCGTCCGCTTCCAGGAGTTCGGGGACAGCTCCCTCAACTTCAAGGCCACCGCTTGGATCCATGACATCTTCGACCAGTGGAAGATCGCCCACGACGCGCGTCTCTACGTCGACAAGCGCTTCGCCGAGGAGGAGATCGAGATCCCGTTCCCGCAGCGGGTCATCCACATGGAGAAGGACACCTAGGTCCTTCCAGGCATCGGGGGTGCGGTCAACGCGTCCGGGACATCATGACGGAGCCCGGGCTCCGTCCGTTCGATATGCCCTCCCGTCATGTGGGCTCTGGAGCCTACTCGCTTTCCCGCCTCTTGTGCTCCCGCAAGGTCGCGGAGATGTCCAGGCTCGGATCGTCGGCGATCATCCGTTCTGTCGTGCTCATGGCCTGCTCCGACCCCTGCTCGATCTCCTGCTCGATCGACATCAGCTGGGCCGCGATGTTCTCCGGCGATGGGATCTCGCCCAGGATGTCGCGGACCGGGCCCACGATCCGCTCCAGCTCGGCCACGTCGGAGACGGGCCGGTCCGGCACCGTCCGGCTGGCGCCCATGTACTCGGCGGCGCCCTCGATCAGCTTGGATATCTCGAAGGGGAAGATTATCTTTGTCGCCTTCCCGTAGGCCATGGTGGCCAGGGTGTTGAGGGACTTGACGGTGAGGGCCTTCTGGTCCAGCGTGGCCGAGCCCACCGCGAGGATCCGCAGGGCCTGGGCCTCTCCCTGGGCCTCCAGGATCTGGCGCAGCCGTTCACCCTCCGACTCGATTATCTTCGACTGCTTGATACCCTCGGCCTGCAGGATGCGTGACCGCTTGTCACCCTCCGCCGTCAGGATGGCCGACCGCTTCACACCGTCGGCGCGCAGGATGGCGGCACGCCGCTCCCTCTCCGCGGCCGTCTGCTCCTCCATGGCCGCCTTGACGGCGCCCACGGGGTCGACCTCGCGGATCTCCACCATCTCCACCTTGACCCCCCAGGGGTCGGTGGCCTCGTCCAGGGTGTCCCGGAGCTGGTGGTTGATAACGGCCCGGTTGTACAGCACCTCGTCCAGCTCCATGTCGCCGATGGTGGACCGCAGGGTGGTCTGTGCCAGGGCGACGGTGGCCAGCTTGTAGTTGGTCACCTGGAAGTAGGCCTTCTCGGGGTCGACCACCTTGATGTAGATGATGGCGTCGACCCGCGTGGGGGAGTTGTCCTTGGTGATGACCTCCTGCTGCGGGACGTCGAACACCTGGGTACGCAGGTCCATGATCACCACCCTGGTGATGAGGGGCGGCACTATGTTCAGGCCGGGGTTGAGACGGCCCGAGTACTTGCCCAGCACTATCTTGAGGCCCTGCTCGTACGGCTGGATGATGACCACTGCCTTGAACAGCAGGAACACCAGGACCAGCGCGATCAGGATGAAGATGAACCAGAAGAAGTACACCGTGGTGTCGGTCTCCTCGTCCTGGGCCGCGGCCGCCGGGGCCAGCAACGCGATCGTCATTATCGCCAACAATGCCACGAGGGCAGCGCGGGCCCACTTGGACTTGCGATTCCCGTCTTCCATAGTATATCACGTCCTTGGATTATGAGACTCGGCCCCGGGGGTCTCCCCTAGGCCTCCACCTCCAGGGTCTCCTCCCAGCTGGAGGTGGCAGGCTGGTCAATGGGCCGCACTATGACCTTCACGCCAACGACCTGGGTGACCACGACCTTGGTCCCCTCGGGGATGACCTGGTCGGAGGTGGCGCTCCAGATCTCCTGCTCTATCATCACCTTGCCCCTGATGTTGCCGGGCGAGACGTCCGTCCTCACGAGGCCCGTCCTCCCCACCAGGGCGTCGGACGACAGCGTTGTGGGTTTACCGGGCGGCGCCAGGTGCTTGTAGAAGTAGAAGGTCAGGAGGAAGGCCGGAAGGAATGCCAGGATGAAGATGATGGGAGCCCATATGCTCGTTGTGAGCTCCGGCAACGCCATGAGCAGCGCGCCCACGATGACCAGGGCGATCCCGGGAACGAGGATGAAGGTCCCGGGGGTGAAGGCCTCCGCCAGGATGAGCGCGATGCCTACAACGAAGATTATCAGCCCGATGGTGTTTACCGGCAAGGTTGACTCCCCCAACTTCAATAGTATTTTCCATATACTTAAACCCTGTCCCATCTGAGGGGGTGCTGGACAGGGTACTGGCACCGCGATCTCACGGCCTCTTACGCCGCCTTCCCTTGTCCGTGGAGATGCCGATTTCCAGCTCCTCGGGGGAGTGCTCGGTCTCCGTCTCGTACGAGACCAGTGAGCTGGAACCCCTGTCCTTTTCTGTCGGGACGGGCTGCTTTGGCCTCTTCTTGGCATCGCCCCGCCTGTCGACGTCCAGGTCTATCTCGCCGTCCCCCGCCTCCACGACCCCCGAGGCCTGCTGGGTCCGGAGGCGGTCCCGGAGGAAGGCCCGCTGGTCCTTGCGGGAGAGGAGCTCGAAGGCGTGGAACTCCGTCGAGTCGATGAACATCTGGTCGAAGTCCATACCCTCCCAGATCACCTCGCCACTGGACCAGCCCAGGGTCTCGACGACCTCCTCGAAGGCCTCCGCGTCCTCCTCGTCCTCGAACTCGGTGAAGAGGTCCTCCAGCAGCGCCTCCCAGCCCTCCTCGTCGTCCCAATCGACGTGGGGCTCCCCGTGGGGTTCCCCGTGGGCCACGGGGTGGAACTCGTCCTGGGGGCCGTCCTCACCCTTGCCGACCTCCTCGAATATGGTGGCCTCCGGCGCCCTCATCGGGCCGTCCACCTCGCCAGAGGCAGATTTGCCCTTGCGTTTGCGCCTTCTGGGATCGTCGTCGTCCAGGGAACGGCCTCCGCATGCTCTGGCCAGGATAGGGTAGGGGTCAATAAAAGGTTTGGTCCTCAACCTCAAGGCTGGGGAATCTCAGACGTCCATCTTGAAGGACTCCTCGAAGGGGTAGTCCAGCGTCATGAAGCCCAGGTCCACATGGGCCTCCCCCACCAGGGTGATGGTGTCCTCGCCGTTGTCCACCAGGGCGAGGTACGCTAGCGGTGCCAGGGTCTTGTTGACATCGACCACGGCCGTCGTCCAGGCCATGCTGTTGGCGGGGACGGTGACGGATTCCGCCTCCCCGGGCCCCGCCTTGACGCCGTCGATGTACATGTCGAAGGTGGTGGGCGGGACCAGGAGATCGATGCTGCCCGAGTTGGTCAGACGGAGGACGAGGGTCAACTGGTACACGTCGGTCTCCTTGATGGAGTAGCCACTCCTCGCCGAGTCGACGTCGACCTCCAGATGCTGGTACTGTCTGATGTAGAGGCCAATGGCCACGGCGACGACGACCAGGATGACGGCCACGACGGCTAGGATCTTGATGAGCCGGCCCAAGGATATCGGGACCACTATTGCCACGGCGCCGATTAAAGGCTATCCATCCTGTTCCCACAATGGCAACCGTCTCAACAATATTTTTATAACTCCGGGCTCTATAGCACCTGGCTTGGTGGTGACATGGGCAAGGTTGGAATTCTAACCATCCTGGTAGTTGCGGTCCTTCTGCTCGCCATGCCCCTGACGGCGGCCCTGGATGGCCCCCTGGGGGACGATGGCGGGGTCAGGGGGGACACCCGCGGCAGCTGGACGGTCAAACACTTCGAGGAGCACAACGTCCCGGTCGGCGTCTCCTTCGAGGAATCCCGCGAGAACTCCACCTATCACGTCCCCATACCCAACTCGGGCACGGTGACGGCGGCATCCATCTCCCTCAAGGGGGTGGAGCGTTACAGCCTGAAGGGCACGCCGACGGACTTCGGGGACCTTCCCACGGCCTCCCACATCGCCTTCAGGGGGGAGGACGGCAAGTACCCGCCCCTGAACTCCCCATCCAACTACAACCAGTTCCGATTCACCAGCACCGAGGAGGTTGACATCTCGTCCCTGGACGCCCAGTGCGTCACCCAATCGACCTCCCAGAGCCTCAACCCCCTACCCTTCCACTACCCCTACCACATGTTCGACATGCAGGTCGACAGGGCGGGGATGGTCCGCCTCGTTCTGCAATGGCACGGGTACGGCCACAATCCCGAGAACAAGACGTTGACCCACGGGGCCGAGATGTACGTGTGGAACTACACCGACTCCAGCTGGCTCCTGGTGGGGAGCTACGAGTCCAACGACACCCTGGGCCAGGTCAGGAAGATCGGCCACACCCTGATGTCGCCCTACGACTACGCCGACAACTTCGGCCACGTCAACATCCTGGTGTTCGGCAAGCACGACGAACGGGGCCCGATGCGGCCCGACCAGGGCTGGGTCGCCACCGACTACGTGTCCGCGACCGTGCTCAGGAACGACACCCTCCAGCAACCCCAGGACGTCTCCCTGTCCATCGGCGCCGGGTCGCCGATATGGAGCGTCAGCGGACCATGGACCGGCAGCGTGACGGTGGACGACTCCCACGGTCTCAAGGCCGCGCTGCAGGCCTATGTGGACTCGATACCGCCGTCGCCCCAGTCCGTGAGCGCGCCCATCGTCCTCAAGGTCAGGCAGGCCACCTGGGGGATGGTGGGGGTCTCGGCCCTGTCGGTGACCGTCAGGGAGGTCAACAACCAGCCCCCCGAGTTCCTGGGTGCCGATGACATCGAGATCGACGAGGACACCGACCTCACCAGGGCCCTGGACCTGGCCCTCTCCTTCGACGACGATTACAACGGCAACGACCTGACGTACTCCGTCGAGTACGAGGAGAACGCCTCGGCGGTCCACGCCGAGGTCCACACCGACGGCCACCACGTGAACCTCATCACCGTCGCCGACGACTGGGCGGGCGAGCTCGTGTTCCGTTTCAGCGCCACGGACGTCTGGGGCCTGACCTCGGAGACCGACGACATCACCGTCACGGTGAACCAGGTCAACGACGCCCCGGTCCTGGATGACCCGGGCGACCTCTTCCTCGAGGAGGACGAGCCCTTCGTGCTCAACCTGACGGTCCTCGAACCCGACCTGCCCTACGGTGACGACCTCACCTTCTCCGATGACACCGACCTGTTCGACGTGGACGCCACCACGGGCCAGATCGCCTTCACTCCCGTGCAGGCGGACGTGGGCCGGTACAACGTGACCGTCACCGTGCGGGACGAGGAGGGCGCCAGCGACAGCGTCACCTTCGGCGTCACCGTCGTGGGCATCAACGACAGGCCATCCATCCAGGACCCGGGAGTCCTCGTGGCGTACGAGGGCGTGCTCTTCTCGTACAACTTCACCGCCATCGACGAGGACGGGGACACCGCCTTCAACTGGATGCTGGCCGGCGGGGTCGGCACCATGTTCATGGGCCAGCAGAACGGCCGGCTCACCTGGGTCCCCGAGGGGGAGCACGTGGGAACGGTCAACGTGTCCATCATCGTCCGCGACAGGCAGGGCGCCAGCGACCAGATCAACGTTACCTTCGAGGTCGTCAACACGAACGACCCGCCTGTCCTGGACGAGCTCAGGCTGGCCCAACTGACCGAGGGCGAGCTCTTCGAGTACATCGTAGGGTTCACCGACCCTGACATCGAGGAGGACCCCTCGGAAACCCACACCTTCAGGGTGGACCCCCCCCTCTTCGAGATACTTCCAGGTGGGGTAATTGACTTCACTCCCTCGAACGACCATGTGGGCACCCACCACGTGAACCTGACGGTGACCGACGCGGGCGGGCTCAGCCACACGCTCCCTTGGGAGCTGGAGGTGACGAACGTCAACCAGCCCCCGACCCTCGATCCCATCGAGGAGCAGTTCTGGCGTGAGGACGGGGCCGTGTTCCTGGTGATCACCGCATCCGACCCCGACGTGGATGACGTGCTCACCTTCTCGGACACGACCTCGATGTTCGACATCGACCCGCTGACCGGGGAGATCAACTTCACGCCCGCCCAGAGCATGGTCGGCAAGCACCAGGTGAGGATCCAGGTGAAGGACAGGGCTGGCCTCTACGCCGATGTCTACTTCGACGTCACCATCGGCGCGCACAACGACGCCCCCGTCATCGCCATCCGTGTCGAGACCGTCAAGGACCACCTCATGGAGGGCGACATGCTGAGCCTGGCGGCCGAGGCCGAGGACGAGGACAACCGCCGGATCGACCTCCACTACATCTGGTACCTCGACGGGACCGAGAAGGGCGAAGGGGACACCATCGTCCTCAAGAACCTCAAGCCCGGAAGGCATACAGTGGAGCTACGGGTCACCGACGGGGACAACACCGTCAGCGCCACCTACGACTTCGAGGTGGAGGCGGAGGAGGAGAGGTTCCCGTGGGGTCTCCTGGTCACCGCCATCGTGGTCATCGCCGTCGCGACCATCGCGGGCCTTGTGCTGTTCGAGAGGAGGCGTGGCAAGGGCGGCCTCGAGCCCCTGGAGGAGAGGCCTGAGCCGGTGGAGCCCGAGCCCGAGCCGGTCTACGAGGAGAACCCCTTCAAGGACTGGCACTGAGCCTAGGCCTCCGGCGCATCCAATCTTCGCTGATACCACTTGATGAAATTGTAGATCAACAGCAGGGCGAGGACGACCGCGAGGATGTAGGCGATGCCCAGGAGCAGGTTCTCCTGGATCACCTCCCATCCCTTCTCCGCGATGACCCCTATGACAAGGCTGGCGATCAGGGCGCCCGTCGCCACCGCGGTGATGACGTAGGTGGCCCTCATGCCGACGGCCCTGCCCACGATGGACGCGGTGATGCCGCCGGAGCCCTGGAAGGGTATCATCACCCAAGCCACCAGGGCGAACCAGGCGCCGGCCCGCAGCCTGGGGTTGTCCTCGAGGACCTTGCCTCCCTTCATCTCGAGCCAGATGAGCAGGCGGCCGATGAGGGGGATCTTCTTGGCCAGGGGCAGGTTCCAGGAGATGAACATGGCGCACACCACGTCCACCATGAGGATGAGGCCCGTCATCTGCAGAATGGTGAAGCCGTAGCCGATGCCGATGGGTATGATGGATTCCTTGCCGAAGGGAGGGAAGAGGTAGCCCAGGGCGAGGGCGCCCAGCTGGAGCCACTGGGAGTAGTCCATCATGGTGAACAGGAAGGCGAATATGGCGGCCGGGATGGCGAAGGGTATGATGAGCTTGAACAGCTTCATCCCGAGGGTGTCGCCCTCCTCGTGACCGTCGAGGGAATCGAGCCAGGTGTGCTCGTGCTCGTGCTCCTGTTCCTCGGAGGCGTCCGATGACCCTTCCTCGGGTCTGTCATCGGTGCGATCATCGGATGGAGCCTCTGATGGTCCCTCGGGTCGGTCCTCGGGCGGGCCCTCGGGCGGGTCCTGGGGCTGCTCTGTGGACCGTTCCTCGTCCTCGAGGTCCGGCCCTACCTCGTCCGCCAAGTCCCTAGACCTCCACCCTGGACTAAACCGCGTGCGGATTTAATGTTTTGCACATCGATTGTGGTCCCTGAGAAAGCCTTCAGGCCTCGGACTCCTCGAGCTCCAGACCCCATTTCCGCATGTTGCGGTACCGCACGGCCATGAACATGAACAGCGCGATCTGGATGATGATTATCAGGGCCACGATGCCGATGAACGTGTCGAAGATGAACAACTGGATTATGAAGTCGGCCAGGTAGGCGTACATGAGCCCGTTGAGTATCGCACCGACAAGGACCGCAGAGATGACGGCTCCCGGTCGCATGCCTACCATCCTGCCGATGATCGAACCGGTGATACCGCCCGCGCCCACTCCGGGTATCGACACGAAGGCCAGGAGTGCGAGCCAGGCTCCCGACCGTAGGCCTGGGTTCTTCTCCATCGAGGCCTCGCCCTTGCCCTCGACCCATGTGAGGACCTTGCCCAGCCCGGGGACCTTCTTGAGCATCCAGTAGTTCCACGACAGGATCATGGCCATGACCACGTCGACGAAGGCCACCGTCAACGCCATCGTCATGGGATGGAACCCGTCAGCGATGCCCATTGGGATTATCGATTCCTTACCCAGGGGAGGGATCAGGTACAGGATGGACAACTCGACCCACCTGCCTGCCTTCGCAGCGGGCCAAATCAAGTATACGAGGAAGAAGGAGAACAACCAGATCCCGACGGGGAACAGGACCTTGAAGGCGATCTGTGCCTTCGAATCGCCCACCTCGGTGTTGACGAGGGAATCTCGCCAGCTGTGTTCGGTGATGACGGGTGCCTCGACGGGATCCTGGGTGGGTGCATCCTCTATGATGCCAGCATCTCCATCCTCGGGTTCAGCTCCCATTCTCCTCCCTTCCTCGGATACCGCCTTGTTGTAGGAAAAAGTATCTCCTCATCCGTCATCATCGCCTGGCGTGATGGCGTCCAGCCTCCCCAGGTGGATCCCGTCCACCAAGTAGACCTCGGCATTGGGGAGGTCCACGAGGCCCCGGACAAGCAGGGGTCCCAGGCCCTCGTAGCCCGGGCGGTTGAGGGGGGTGCCTGTCAGCAGCTCGTTGAAGGGGGGCATCAGGATGACCTCCGGGTCGACGTCGCCGTAGCGTTCCTCCGATAGCTCGCGCACCAGCCGGGTGCGGAACCAGGCGGGCTCCCGGAGCCGGTGGCCCAGCTTGTCCACGAACTCCACCGAAGGATGGTTGTGGGCCAGCACCAGGTGCTGCGAGGCCATCACCTCCTTGTCCGGCCACGTATGTCCGTGGCAGAGGCCGAGACCCCCGAGCCTGGCGCCCCGACCCCCGTGGATGGTGAGATGCTTCCTGTAGGGCACCCACGCCTCCAGGTCCCCGTCGTGGTTGCCCTTCACCAGGTGGATCTCCTCGACGGCGTCGGCCAGCTGACCGATGGCCAGGGGGAGCTCGGCCTCCTCCTGCCTTGACGCCGTGTGTATGGAATCCTTGATGTCCCCGACCAGGGCGAGGACCGTTGCCTCGTGGGTCCTCACCAGGTCGAGGATACGCGCGACGATGCCGTGGGTGGAGGAGGGCATGTGCCAGCCCTCTCCCGCCATCCTGCGCTCTAAACCAAGGTGAAGGTCGGCGGCCACCAGGGTGGTGCGGTCGTCCTCCATGACGACCAGTGCCCTCTCCCCCGGGACGGGCTGCACGTCCATGGGTCGCCAATGCCCCGCCCGCGAGATAAGGGTTATGTCGGGAATCAGGCATCCTAGCTATAGCGTCAAGAATCCGTTGGATTTGATCCGAGCAACTCATAGGGCTTTATA
>CBDUQW010000109.1:0-10286 GCA_965369625.1 uncultured Thermoplasmata archaeon
CCCTGAACCCTGGCCTAACCCCTGGGGACTTTTTACACACTTTTTACACACTGCCCTCGCCCTTATGGAGGTCCCGGGAGGGCACTCAGCAGACGGCGTCCTTGAGGTGCCCCTCGGGCACGTCCAGGGCGTACTCCTCGGTGAGGCAGCCGCAGCACAGGCGGTCCAGGGGAAGCCCGATGGCCTCCTCGAGACCGGGCAGGCTGAGGTAGCCCACCGAATCGGCGCCGATGATCTTGGCGATCTCCTCGTCGGTGCGACCACGGGCGAGGAACTGGTCCCGGGTCTTCATATCGATGCCGAAGGGACAGGGCGCGATGATGTGGGGCACGCCGATGCGGACGTGGACCGTCTCGGCACCCGCGCGCCTCAGCATCTTCACGATGCGCCTCATGGTGGTGCCCCGCACGATGCTGTCGTCCACCATGACCACCCGCTTGCCCGACACCACCGACTTGATGGGGTTGAGCTTGGCCAGGGTGTCCGACTCCCTGGTGCGCTGGCTGGGCAGGATGAAGGTCCGGCCCACGTAGCGGTTCTTCATCATTCCCTCGTCGTACTCGATGCCCGCCTCCGTGGCGTAGCCCAGGGCGTGGGCGCGCCCGCTGTCGGGCACCCCGAAGGCCACATCGGCCTCGATGGGGTGCTCCCTGGCGAGGATGCGTCCGATCTTCTGGCGGACCTTGTAGACCTCGGAGCCCTCGATGATGCTGTCGGGGCGGGCGAAGTAGACCCACTCGAACATGCAGTGGGCGGTGCGCGGTGACTTGGCGAACCTGTGGGAGGTGAGGCGGCCATTGCGGACCTCCACCACCTCGCCGGGCTCCACGTCCCTGATGAGATCTCCGCCCAGGGTGTCGATGGCCACGCTCTCCGAGGCGAACATGTAGCCGTCCTCGATGTGGCCAAGGTAGAGGGGCCGTATCCCAAGGGGGTCGCGGACGCCGTAGACGCTCTCGCCCACCTGGACGCAGAGGCTGTAGGCGCCCCTCAGGCGCTTGGCCACCGTCGCCATCGCCTTGGGGACCTCCGGAGTGTCCACCAGCTCGTTCGCCAGCAGGCGGAGTATCAGCTCGGAGTCGGAGGAGGTCAGGAAGGCCCATCCGCGGGCCTGGCGGTCCTGCATGATCTCGCAGGCGTTGACGATGTCGCCGTTGTGGCCCAGGGCCAGGTCGCCCACGTCTGTGGAACCGACGAAGGGCTGGACGTTGCGTGCGAGGGAGCCGCCGGTGGTGGAGTACCGGGTGTGGCCGATGCCACAGGAGCCCTCGAGATCATCGAGGTTCCTCTTGCCAAGGACCTCGTGGACGTAGCCCATGCCGCTGTGCAGCGACAGATCCTTGCCGTCGTAGACCGTGACGCCGCATGACTCCTGGCCGCGGTGCTGGAGGGCTCGGAGCGCATTGTAGAGGAATGGTGCAACACGGCGCTTGCGCCCGAAGGAGATGCCGACGACACCGCACTTGTCCTGGGGTCTGGACATCCCTCAATGCCCCTTGGCCCAGTTGTAGGTGCGCATCTTCGAGGACGAGCCGTATCCACAGTGGGCGCAGACGCCCTTCGTGGCGTGGTACGAGTGCCTGCCGCACCGACGGCATCGGATGTGCGTCTTCTTGGTGCGTTTGCCTCTTGAAGTGGTTCCCTTGGTCATGTTGCCCGCCTCCTCAGGTGGAGATGTAGATCACGCTGTCCCCGCGCAGCACCGTGGTCTCGTGGGTCCGGACCTTCTCGCCGTCCTGGACCTCCTCGGCTCCCTTGAGGACCAGGTTCATGTGGGGGTCGTAACCGTCCAGCACACCCCGGTACTCGAGGCGACCCCGGAGCTCCACTATCACGCGGGAGCCCATGGCGTTATTGAGCACGGTGAGGGGCTTGATCATGCTGAACACGTCCTTGAGGGCGGGATGGAACATTTAGTACTTAAACTTAACCGGGAGGACATGCTGCATCGACCTGCTGGCCACCCTTGTTACAGCCCGACGGCTGCCCCGAAGTACGGTCCGATGAACTGCCACAGGATGAGGAAGAGGATGAGCACCGAGAGGGTCATCGTGACCTTGATGGCAGTTGTGTCCCTGTCGGCCTCGTTCTTGTGGGGCTGCAGCTTCTCTATGATCCAGCTCATCCCGTCCCGGAAGATGTAGCCGCCGTCCAGGGGGATGGCGGGGAGCGCGTTGAAGATGCCCACCATTATATTGAGCCAGAAGATCCAGTAGAGGAGGTTGCCGATGACCCAGAACAGGCCTCCGGGCAATGCGGCCATGGACCCCGTGACCTCGAAGGCCTGGGTCACGCCGGGCGGCGGGGGTTGCAGATTGGCGAAGGGCAGCGAGATGTAGAAGAAGGTCATGTTGCGGAAGCTGGTGCCGTCGTCCACGTAGGTCATCGGGCGGGCCAGCGCGGCGGGGTACTCCCCCGCGGGGACCTCGCGTGTCAGGTATGAGCCGGCTCCAAGGTAGCCCTGGCCTGCGTAATCGTCTCCGTAAACATCACCCTTGTCCCAGAGGACCGTATCGGCCTCGTAATAGTCGTCGGACCAGTACCACCTCAATCGAACCTCTTGTCCGCCCTGGCTACGTCCCATTGTGTCCAGGAAGTCCTGGTTCGTCTCGAGGACCGATGTGTTCGTAGTACCGTCCTCGCCCAGGGGATTATGACCTGTCAGGTCGGTGATGCTCATCAGGGTGCACCAGGGCTGCAGGCCTGCGGTGGACGCGGGGGTCTTGAGCCTGGTCTCGTTCCCGTCCTCAAGCTCTACGATCTGCTCGTCGATGATGAAGTTCAACACGACGCCCTGCTCCGCCTGCTCCACGTTGGCCATGAAGCCCCAGGCGAACATGGCAACAACAAGGAAGGCCACGATGATGTTGGTGGCGGGGCCCACGGCGAACACGCGGCTGCGTCGTCCCCTGTCCACCTGGGCCAGGTGCTCCTCGTCGGGCTCTACGAAGGCGCCGATGGGCACCACCATGTACAGCAGGCCGAGGGACTTGACCTTCATCTCGCCCGCCCGCGTTAGGATGCCATGGGCGAACTCGTGGACGATCATGGCCACCGCCAGACCGAAGATGCCGTACCACAGCGGTATGACTGGGTTGACGCCGGGGATGCCCAGCATCTGGGCGGGGCTGATGACCCCGGGCGGGATGCGCACCACGAGGAATGACTGCCAGACCAGCAGGGCCAGCATCAGGAACATGAACACGAGGACGATGCCGATGGCGACGTTGCCGTAGACGCGCCAGAAGGACCGGCGACGACGGGTCCTCCGCTTCTGCTTCTCGTTATCCGGCGACCTCTCGAGCCGCTCGATCTCCTCCTTGGTATCGGAGATCTGGATCCTCTGGGAGGACATGGTCTCGGTGATCATCTCCTCGCGGCCCAGGGCGCTGTCGAGGAGCTCCTCGAGGTCCTCCTCCACGCCCGCATCGTCGCCCTCTCTCAGCAGGTCTCGGAACTTGGACTTGCGGTCCACCCGCTCGTCGAGGGCCAACACCTCGTACTTCAGCTCATTGATCCTCTCCCTCAGTTCCCCGGCCCCGGGGTCGTCGTTCGCGGCGGCCTCCTTGAGCTGGGCCTCCAGTAGGGGGACCTGGGCTGACTTCTCTCGGTACTGCCTGACGACCTTGATCATCCGCATGTCGCTGTGGGCCTCATCGAGGCTCTTCTCCTCCTCGGCGAGGTCGGCCTCGATGTCACGGATCTGGTCCCTGAGGTGGTCGGCCTCGGTGGGCCTACCTGCCAGGCTCTCGATCATCTCCTTCCCGCGCTGGGTCCTCCACATGATGATGAAGCCCAAGGCGAGGGACATGTTGTGGCGCTCCAGCCAGCCGGTCTTGCTGGCGCTGTAGATGAGGGCGAAGTACACCACGAAGATGAGAAGGGTGATCCAGGCGAAGATGTTCATGGGAACGCGCTGGTATCCCACATCCTGTTTATAAAGCTGCTGTCGTCATCTGTCGGGGGCCGAACAATCCATCGCGGTGCTGGACGGGAGCCACAGGGTACCCTGGACATGAAGGAAAAAAGGAAGGGGAGGGGGGTTTCCCCCCGCACCCACTCCATCCGCCTTGGAACCGCCCTATTGTGGCGGTGGTTGCATACCCTGTGGCGGAGGCATCTGGATCGGTTCGTTAGAGAACAGGTCCTTGGTCTTCCACAGGTAGAACACGATGACTAGGTTGAGCAACAGCTCGACGGAGCCCATCGCGTACAGCGTGTTCGCGTAGTCTGGGTCGACGTAGTCCACGTTCCCCGCGTACGCCAGGTTTGAGATGCCGCTGAGGATGCCGAAGATCGCGAAGATGAGAGCCCACATCCAAGCCCAACTCTTCATCATCATCAGCATGGTTCCGATCGACATGAAGAGGAATGCGATGAGTAAATACCCGATGGCGCATATCCATCCCCCCTCAAAGATGTTGAAGATGCCCCAGAAGAATGCGTACACTGCCAAGAAGAAGTACATGCCGGCCTTGATGAAGTAGAGTATCCCGAGCAGGGTGATCCCGAACGGCCTGTCGGTAGGCATCTGGGCCATGAGGGCCTCTTGCTGCAGTTGCTGCTCGGTCTTCTGCGGTGGCGCTGCGGCCGGTGGCGGTGCTGCCGCCGGAGGTGGTGCTGCCGCCGGAGGTGGTGCCGCTGCCGGAGGTGGTGCCGCTGCCGGAGGTGGTGCATCTGGCTGTGCTGGTTGCTCTCCCGTCATGATATCTCCCCACGAATGGAAATCCGAAGCTGCGTAACAGACGTCAGTTATAAATAATTTACCAACACACCCATACTAGCTTTCGTTGTCCCTAAATGGACCTGGCCCGTCACCGGTTCCGGCTCCACAGGTCGTCTGGCACGTCGTCGTACACCGAGTACTCGTTCGGGACCTTCTTCTCCTTCTTCTCGTCCTCGCTGTGGCTGAGCTCGAGGATCCTCCGCTTGCGCAGCATCCAGTAGTGGATGCGCCAGACCTTGCCCTTGAGGATGTAGATCTCCTCCCTCTCGGTGGTCAGGAGCCCCTCCTCCTCCAGCATGTAGAACACGTCCCGGTCCTCGGTGTGGAGGATGTTGTCGATGATGTAGTCGGAGTAGCCGAAGAAGTTGAGCAGGTAGATGGCCAGCTTGGATATCTCCTCTTTGCCCATCCCCTTCTTCCCCAGGATCTTCGAGAGGGCGGTCACCAGGTCGTCGTACGTGACGACGGTGGCAGCTAGCTCGTCCGATGAGGCGCTGATGACATCCTCGCCATCTCCCTCCATGAACGAGAGATCGTGTTCTTCCGCAGGCATCTTCGGCATCCCAACCGTTAGGGGGTCGATTCTAATGGCGCCACAACCCCCTAGGCAAAGCTTATCTGATACCGAAACGCTGTTCGCGTATATGTATTCTATCGTGCTGGCCACGGTCCCTTCCAAGGAGGTCGGGAAACAGCTCGCGAGGGAGCTCGTCGACGGGCGATTGGCCGCCTGCGTCAACATCCTGCCGGCCACCTCGGTGTACCGTTGGGAGGGCGAGGTGCGGGAGGACGACGAGCACATGCTCATCATCAAGACCCGCAGGACCTACATCGACGACATCCGGGACCTGTTCAACGAGAAGCACCCCTACGACCTCCCCGAGCTCATCTCCCTGGAGGTCGAGGACGGGTCGGCGGACTACCTGAACTGGATAAGGTCCGAGACCGAACGGGACTAGCTGGCCGTGTCGTCGTCAGGGTCCGAGCTGAAGGCCCCCACGAAATCCTGGACCAATCCATCGGCGTCGGGCAGGGGTCCCGCCTCCTCGCCGTGGTAGACCTCCACTAGGTCCTCGAAGAAGAACAGCTCGGAGCCCTCCAGCGCCGACAGGAGCATCCCGCCCCAGGTCAGCTTCTTGAGCTTGGTGGGGCCCAGCCCCTGGAGGTACTCCTGGTCGGTGTCGTCGAAGTTGAAGGCGATCAGGATTATCGAGGCGGCGTTGAAGTGGTCACACAGGAAGGCACAGCGGTCTCCGTCGGTGAAGCCGCCGAAGTTGTGCACCCGGTCGATGGGTGTCGACTGGGTGGTGCCGAGGATGGGTCCCTCGAAGCGGGGCACCCACTCCTTGACCAGGTCCTGATTGTCCCCGTGGGCGTGGATGATGACGATGGCGCCCTCCCGGTTCGCCTCGACCTGGTCCTCCACCTTCCCGTCCAGGTCCGTCACGATGATGTCGGGCATGATGCCCGCGTCCATGATCTTGGAGGTGGCGCCGTCGGCGGAGACCTTCGTGCTCATAAAATCGAAACCCTGGATGTCGTCCTTCAGGGACGGGCCGTCCCCGAAGACGAACACGTGCTTCTTCTCGAGGAGGTCCCTCAACCTGTCGAGGGTGACCAGCTGGTCCACCCTGGTCTCGAGCATGTTGGACAGCTGATGGGCCACGATCTCGTCCCGGTCCCTGTTGTAACCCATGGACTGGACGATGGCCTTGTAATAGTTCTCCCAAGCATCGAACTCCAAGGCGAGCCCCCGCAAGTGCCGATGATGGCGGACATCATTGAAAAAACCTTGGAGCAGCGGTGCCGGCGATGGTCCCTGATGGGTATCACGCCAGGCAGATAAGCCGTATCCACATTTGGCCGCCCATGGATGCATCTGCAGGCCCTGTGACATTCCGCCCTTGTCCTGCCTGTGGTCAGACGACAGAGCACCACGCCTTCTCCAAACCCCTCTGCCCGTTCCCTGGATACATCTGTGCAAGATGTGGGTTTCTCGAACATCCCTTGATTTGCTGATCGTATCGAGCCTGCCTCACCTGGGTCAATAGGGAGGTTGCTGGTACTGAGGATAGACCGGGTCCTGATACACCTGAACTTGTGGCTGTTGATATTGACCTTGGTATTGATGCGCCGCATAGTTCTTCTGTTGGCCAATGGATTCGGTATAGTGGCTTGCCTTGAAATTATATCCACAGTTATTGCAACTGGACTGATTCCATGCTAAAACCAGGATCAAGGCAACGGGCCAACAGAACAAGATGAAGAAGATGATCGCCACCCATCCACCAGCACCTATGCCTCCTCTGACATTGGTGCTCCCACACCAGGGACAAAAACCAGCCTTCAATTCGAAACCCCAGTGAATGATGATTTCAGTATATACCAATTTTCTATTTTTATCCTCCAGTCCATCCCTCCGTTATCTCATATTCAGCGGGCACCAAGGTGTGAAGGTGGGTCCATTTCATCCTAATGATGTCAAGATTGAGTATCACCAGGAGAGACGCAGGGGCGAACGTATATAAAAGAAGGCAATCAATCGAAACTCTAGGTGCAACCATGGAAAAACGAATGATAGGTGGTATATTCCTCCTGTTGAGCTTCATTATGGGGATCATGATGACCTGGGGCCTCTGGGTCGGTTCAGGCCTCTGGACAGCCATCGATCCAACACAGACCTTCGACACCTTGTTCAACGTGTGCATCGCCCTGTTCGCCATCTTCTCGCTGCTGGCACTGCTTGGTGCCATCTCCGGTTTCACCGGCAAGAGCTATGGTCTGGGCATCGTCGGAGGCATCTTCGGTCTGTTCACCATCGGTCCCTTTGTCCTAGGATCGATCTTCGGCCTCATCGGCCTCATCTTCATCCTTCTGGGCAAGGAGGAGTTCGCGGGCCACGAGCCCCAACCGGCAGCCTACGGGATGCCACCGCCGGGCTACGGCGCGCCCCCACCGGGTTATCCCCCGCAACAGGCACCACCGTACGGGATGCCACCGCAGCAGGCGCCGCCCCCGGGCATGCCACCCCAGCAGGCACCGCCGCCGGGAATGCTTCCCCAGCAGGCACCGCCACCGGGCATGCCACCGCAGCAGGCGCCGCCACCGGGCATGCCACCGCAGCAGGCGCCGCCACCGGGCATGCCACCCCAGCAGGCGCCGCCACCGGGCATGCCTCCCCAGCAGGCACCGCCACCGGGCATGCCTCCCCAGCAGGCACCCCCGGCCACGCCCCCGCCCGAGCCCCCCATGGCCCCGGAGGAGCCCCCGGCAGAGGAGCCCGAAGGGGAGCCCCCGGCAGAGGAGCCTGAAGGGGAGCCTCCGGCAGAGGAACCTGAAGAGGAGCCTCCAAAGGAACCGCCCGTCGAGTGAGCACGGTCGGTCCGCAGACGCTACGGGTCACCAGAGTATCCGCTGACCAGAGATGTCTGGCCCCCGCGAAGTTGTAACGAAAGCTATATGTATAGGAACACCTTTCCCGAAATCCCTAGGAGGCCCCGGATGGGAAACGTACGACCAACGTACATCAAGCGTGTCGCGATATTGCTCCTCGCCACCTACCCCCAGTTCTTCACGGAGGACTTCCAGCACAACAAGATCATGGTGGGTCGGGTGACCGACGTGAGCTCCAAGAAGATGCGGAACCGCATCGCTGGATACCTCACGACGATCAGGCGCAAGAAGCCCCGCACCTAGGCCTCATCTCCTTCACCCTCAACACACGACCCACGAGCCTGGGCCGTACCCGATCCCTCAGCGGACGTTCCACCAGGGAAGGTGCTCCGAGAACACGGCTGGCAGGTTCCAAAGGATGTCCGACGCCAGCATCGAGTGGCCCAGCTCCTCCAGGCCATGGTCCCCCGCGGCACCGGCCACGAAGGCGGCCGTCCGGGCGGCGTCGAAGGTGTCCATTCCCTTGGCCAGGAGGGCCCCCGCCACGCCCGACAGGATGTCCCCCGTCCCGCCGGTGGCCATGGCCGCGTTGCCGCTGTCATTGAGCTTCACCCGGGTGCCGTCGGAGACAACGTCGATCGGTCCCTTCGAGAGGACCACGCAACCGAGCTTGCCGGCAAGGGACCTTACGGCCTCGACCCTTGCATCCAGTTCCGTGGGCATGGGTCCTCCCGACAGCGCGGCGAACTCGCCGGCGTGGGGGGTCAGCACCGCCCTCGGGTTGAGGGGCACCTCCGCCATGCCGCTGAAGGCCTTGAGGGCGTCGGCGTCGACGACCACGGGCTTGCCGGCCTCGGCAAGGCGCTGGTAGACATTTCCGGCCAGCTCCAGCGACCCCTGGTGGTCACCGAGGCCGGGTCCGAGGACGACGGCGTCCGCCCTCCCCTCCCATGCCAGGACCGCATCCAGGTGGGCCGGTACCAGCCTGTCCGTCGTGTGGTCGCCCACCGGATGGACGATGAGGTCCATCGAGTAGCCGCTCACGACGGGGGCCACCGCCCCGGGCACCGCCACGTAGACCAGGTCGATCCCGCACCTGTGGGCGGCGACGGATGCAAGGGTCGGAGCGCCCGTGAAGGGGCCGCCACCGATGACCAGCACCGTGCCGCGGGTCCCCTTGTGGGCATCCTTGGCGACCCTGGGTATCAGGGTCATCTCGCCGGGGCCCGCGAACCTCTCCGCCTCCTCGGGGATGCCGATGGGCTTGACCACTATTTTGCCGCACTCCGGGCCCATGCCCACCTTGGGCGCGTGGAACGTCACCGTGGACTCGGGACGCACTGCCAGGTCGGTGCCCCAGCCGGTGGGGATGTCGACGGAGACGACCCTCGTTCCGGAGCCGTTGATGAGTTCGACCGCCTCGGCGTACAGCCCCCTTGGCGCCCCCGCGACGCCCACGCCCAGCATGGCGTCGACGATGATGTCGCTGGCAGCGACCTTCTCCGCCAGGCCCTCGCCCCGGGTGTTGATGGGCACGCCCACCTCCTCGGCGTGCCGCAGGCTGGTCCGGGAGATCTCGGACCTGACGTTGTCCCGGGAGCGGAGGAGAAGGATCTCCACCTCCGCCTTCTCGACCAGGTGCCGGGCTACGACGAAGCCGTCGCCACCGTTGTTGCCAGAGCCGCACAGAACGAGCACCCGCTTGCCCTCGCCTCCCGTGTCCAGGATGTGCTCTGCGGTCCCCTTGCCCGCCTCCTCCATGAGGTGCTGCGTGGGAACGCCCCGGTACTCGGAGTTGATGTCGAGGACGTTGACCTCGGTGAAGGTGATGGGTTCCATGGTCACCAGATGGGCTGGCACCGAACATAAGGTTTTCCAACGTGGGAGGTCGGTTCCACCTGGTGGAGAGGGACACGATATGTCGATTAGCGCAGAATTTGAACTATCAAATATTGCTCCAATCATGTTATATATACTCGGTACCCAAAACAGAGACGGAAAAAGGAGTGCGGACCAGAGGAAGGATGGGAACGAGTTCCCAAAAAATTCTTCTTCAGAGACCCTTCTCCCCAGAAAACCTGAAGAGACCATATCTGACATTGGGGGGGGGGTGGGGGGGGGGGGGGGCTGGGGGGGGGGGGTGGTGGGTGGGGGCGGGGGGGGGGTG
>CBDUQW010000110.1:0-9909 GCA_965369625.1 uncultured Thermoplasmata archaeon
TGAGGGTGCCGATGGACCTCCCGGGTCGCGCCTGGCGGCGCTCCAGGACAGGGTCGCCTCACCAGCCTTTCCCATTTGGGCCCCTACCCCTACCCCCACCGCCGCCCTCTTGCCATGACGGCCAGGGAGATGGCGGTGGCGATGGCGACCAGGGTGATGATGAGGGTGGGACCCGGGCTGGTGTGGAGCTCGATGGATTCCACGTCAACGCTCAGGGTGGCCGCGTTGTTGCCCTCGTCGGGCTCGTCGATGTCGTTCAGGTAATCGGCGACGATCCTGACCTCGTGGACCCCGCTGCGGTTGGTGGTCCAGAGGAAGGTCATGGGCTCTTCGGTGCCCGGGTCGATGCTGCTGATGTACTGGGGCTGGCCCACCGGGACGCCGTCGATGAACAGCTGGGCGAAGACATCGGTGGCCCGCGTCTCGCCCTGGTTGGTGACGATGGCGGTTATGCGGACGAGCATGTCCACGTAGGGGTAGGGCTCCGACATGTTCACGTCGGACCGCAGGACCACCAGGTCCGGTCTGGTGAGGATGTCTATCGAAATCGAGGCCGACGCGGTCTCCGACCGGGCCCTGCCGTAGTGTGCCAGCACCTCGATGTCTTGGGGCCCCCCGGGCGTGTCCTTGTCGGTGTCCAGCCGCAGGTCGATGACCGCCTCCGAGAAGGGGGCGATGGTCGGCAGGCCGTCGGAGAACTCGAAGGTCCAGGTGTCGGGAAGGTCAGCCGTCAAGGAGACCTCCTCGTTCCCGTTGCCCAGGTTCTGCACGAGGAGTTTGACCCAGGCGGTCTCCCCCTGGGTCACCAACCTATCGGCGAAGTCGATGGATAGCTCGACGTCGTGGAACTGCCTCACGGAGAACGAGAAGTTGTAGAGGTGGATCTCGGAGCCGGTGGAGATGATGACGAGGGTGAAGTCGTAGCTCCGGTTGATGGCCCTCTCGGGCACGACGAAGGAAAGGACCGCCTCGGCCTCCTGGTATCCCTCGAGGGTCATGTTCTCGATGTTCATCCCGCCCGTCCACGACGAGTCCGGGAAGTTGATGTCACCGGAGTAACCGACGGGGCCGTTCCCGTTGTTGGAGATGAGCAGGGGGATGTCGATGACGGCACCGGCGTCCCCCTCCGTCATGGGGTCGACCACCGTCACGACGGAATCGTAGAAATGGACCACCTCGGCCGAGTAGGTCACCTCCTTGACCAGCGTCGCGAGGGAGCTCCTGACCGAGATGTTGAACTCGATGGATGTGCCGGCGAGGGCCCTCTCGGGCGATGTGAGGACCACCTGGACCTGGGTCTCGGAACGCAGGGGTACCTCCACGGTCCCCTGGGACAGCTCGATCCACCAGCCCCCGGGGATCCGGTCGGGAGGGGAGATGGTGAGGACGTCAAGACCGTTACCCGTGTTGCGGACCATCAGCTCTAGGGTGCGGTCCTCTCCCGGGAGCATGTTCTGGGGTCCCGCGAGGGCGGCCACCTCCAGGCCGAATACCTGGTTCACCGTGACTGTCAGGTCCAGCGACTGGTACTTGGAGTCGTTGCCCGAGGAAATGGCCGTGGCCCTGAGGTTTGCCATCTCGCCCGCCGTGGCATTGGCCGGCACCAGGAGGTCGAGGATCACCTTCCCTGTCCCGCCAACGGGCAGGGTGTGGCTGTCCTTCACGAACCCTCCCTGCCAACCAGGCGGCAGCTCTGACAGGTTCAGACCGATTTCGTCGGGAACGTTGCCACCGTTGGTGAGGGTCATCTCGAAGGTGACCAGCTCCCCGGGGTCCGCCTTCACCGATGTCCGGGTCGTGGTCATCTCCACGTCGAAGCCCACGAAGAAGTAATTGACCTCCAGGAGGTTGTTGGCCTCATCCGACTCGATCACACCACCTCCAGGGTCGATGGTGAGCCTGAAGGTATGCAGACCCCGGATTCCCGTGACCTGCCATTGCAGGTCCTTGCTGCTCTCGGCTAGCATGTCGACGATGAGACCATTGTCCACGATCCTGATGACCCCAGAGGGGCCGACCTGCTCGAATCGATAGGTGACGCCCGCGGCATCGCGGTTGCCGATGTTCCTCGCCGTGGCCGAGACGGTGATGTAGTGCCCCTCCTCCACTTCCAGGGGCGCGGCGGACAGACCGGTCACGTCCAGGTCCACGTGGCCCTTGACGACGTTCCCCGAAACGACGAGGGCGAAGTTCTGGGTCCCCGTGGGGACGTTGTAGGCCATCACCCGCAGGTTCCACAGGCCCGCCTGCGGCGTCGTGACGAGGACCCCCTCCACGTTGTTGGTCCTGTCAGGAACGAACGAGGCGTTGGTCACCGACACGCCGTTCTCGAAGAGGTTCCCCGAGTACTTTTTGCCGTCGGGGTCCACCAGCTCCAAGTCCAGGTCGTTTATCAGGTGCTTGGCGGAGTTGACGGTGCCCGGCACGTCGGACCAGACCAGGGTCACCTTGAAGGGCTGGTCGGAGTCGACGAGGAAATAGATGGAGTACTCGTCGTTCCCGGGCTCGGTGTCCATCTCGAGTTGCTGATCCTCCCTGTAGATGTGGTAGGCCGAGGTCTCCAGGAGGCTCTTCTCCAGGTCGATGCGGCCCCAACCCTGGTCCATGCCAGGGTACTCGTAGTTCGACAGCGGAACGGCGCCGTTGATGAGGGCGGCCTTGATCAGTGCGGGGGAGGGCTCGTGGTCGAGCTCGTCGCGGATGTACTGGGTGACCACGGCCGCCGCCCCGGCCGCCCCCGGGGTCGCCATGGAGGTCCCGGAGCCGTAGACGTAGGAGGTCTGGCCGTCGGCGGGACGCGACCAGCCGATGTGGGAGCCGGGGTCCATCGACCTGCTGGACGCGACCCATTGGCCGGGGTTGACGATGTCTGGCTTGATGCGACCGTCCTCCACGGGCCCCCGGGAGGAGAAACCCACCATGGTGTCCGATGTGGAACCCAACTTGTCGTTGCCCGTGGCCCCGACGGAGAGCACGTTCTTCGCCAGGGATGGCGGTCGGATGGTGCCCGCGTTCGGTCCGTCGTTCCCGGCGCCGAAGATGTAGAAGATGGGTTGGTCCCCGGTCTTCACGTTGTTCGCGTCGTGGGTGAGCCGGTCGTAGGCCTCGCACGCCCCGTTGTAGTCCCCGAAGTAACCGCTTATCCAGGAGTTGGACGAGATGGTGGCCCCCTGGTTCTCGGCGTCGCGACCCATGCCGTTGGCGCCGGGGTTGCCCGCGACGAACACCTCCTGGACGACCAGCTTGGCCTCGGGTGCGAGGCCGGCGTACTTGCCGTCCAGTCCCACGTCGGATGTCCGCCAGCTGCCGTCTCCCAGGACGGTGCCGGCCACATGGGTGCCGTGACCGCTGTTGTCCTTCTCCCCGTCGTTGCCGTAGTCGAAGTACTCCACGATGCGACCGGAGAAGGCGGGGTGGGTGGTGTCCAGGCCGGTATCGGCCACCGTCACGGTGACGTTGGCACCGGTGAATCCCTCGAACTCGTCGGTGGTGGGGTTGTAACTCCAGAGGGCGTGGCCCGTGCCCACGTAGGAACCGTCCGAGCTCTGGCGAGCCCTCGCCGTGCGCGCGTCGTTGTCGTTGGCCAGCTGCGGGAGCGTCCACGGTTCGACCCACCGGATGGCCAGCGCGGCCTCGGCCACCAGGACAGGAACCGCCGAGAGCCTCATGTTGACCACCACCAGGTCGTGGTCGAGGAGGATTACCCTCCCGCCGTCGGATATGACCAGGGCGGCGATGGTGTACGACCGGGAGGCATCCCAGGTCATGATGCTGATGTCCATCGTCCCGTCGGACCTGAGCTGGTCATGGATCCCCGGGTGTATCCGGAAAGCGGGGTGGATGGGGCCCACGTATCTGACGTGGGGGAGGTCCCGAAGGTCGTCCAGGGTGCCCTTGGGGACCCTGGCGAAGAAGGCGTGGTCTGGAAGGTACTGCAGGAGCATGATGTCCAGGGACGCCACCTTCCGGAGCGTCGCGTCCCGGAGTGGGCCGTCGAACTGCACCATGTAGTGTGGGTGGGTGGACCGGGAGTGCAACCATGACGGGCCGGGCAACGGGTCGGTCAGGGGGTCGAAGGTGCCCGCCTTGAGGTATAGGAGATGCGGGTCGGGGGTGTCGGGACCGGTCCCCTGGGTCTGACCGGCGTCTGTGCCTGGCTGGGCCTGGGCCGGAACGGCCATCAGGAGCAGGAAGGTCAGCAGGAGGACCGTGGTCACCCTCATCCTATATCGCCTGGACGAGGTAGCCAGAATGATGTAATTAAGCTTTCGCCATTGGACACTGGGGTGGTGACCGGCCACGCTCAAGGTCGGCGCTGCGACCTCTTTCGCCAAACTCCCGCCACGACAGCGATGGATGCCAGGGCGGCCAGCAGTAGCAGGGGTGCGAAGCCGGGGGAGGTCTTGAGCACCAAGGGTTCCACTTTCACCTGGACGGAGGCACCGTTGTTGTCCTCCCTGATCTCGTCCACGTCGCGGGTGGAATCCACAACGACGGAGATCTCGTGGAAGCCTGTCATGTTGGCGTTCCAGCTGCCGATGATGAGCTCCGAGGCGCCCGGGGCCAGCTCTGCCACGTACAACGCCTGGCCAAGGGGCACGCCGTCGATGAGGAACTGGACATAGACGTCCCGGGCGATGGTCTCGCCCAGGTTCTCCACCTCCAAGGTGGCCTGGACCAGGTCACCCTCGAAGACGTCCACCGATGACAGCTCCATCAGGCCGCCCCTGATGGCCAGGTCTGGCCTGGTGAGGACGGTGACGGCGATATCCTCGATGATGGTGGATACGGGCGGTGGGCCGTACCGTGACATGAGGCGGACCCTGTACTCCCCTCCTGCGGTCTCCTTGCTGGTGTGCACCACAAGGCTCAACTCGTGGGAACCGAAGGCGGGCAGGGTGACCGACTCGCTGGCGATGTCGAAGGTCCACAGGGCCGGGAGGTCGGGTAGCAGGACCTTCACCTCCTCCTCCCCGTTGCCCTGGTTCCGAAGCAGGATGTCGATCTCCATCGAATCGCCCTGGGTCAGTAGGGTCGCAGCATAGGTGAACTCCATCTCCAGGTCGTGGAACTGGAGCACTTCGAAGGTGAAGTTCTGCAAGAGCGGTTCCCCTCCGGAGGGGATGACGGCTATGGAGAACCCGTTGGAGCCGGCCAGTCCGTTGGCCGGCACGGTGAAGGAGAGGTTGACCGAGGTCCAGTCGTATCCGGGCACGGTGACGTCGGGCAGGTCGAACCCCGCGGTCCAGTGGGAGCTGGGCGTGTCGAGGGAAAGGAGGTATCTCACGGGACCGTTGCCGTGGTTGTCGATGATGACCGGGAAGCTGTACGAGGTTCCCACCTCGCCCCCCGTTTCCCGCTGCTTGAAGGTGTAACCGTTCTCGTAGTACTGGATGACCTCGGCCGTGAGCACGACCGGCGCCTCCATGCCGGACTTCACGCTCCTGACGGTGAGGGTGAACTCCTCGGCCGTCCCAGTGTAGGCGGGGTTGGGGGCCGCCAACCGGAGGACGGCATCACCCTGGGACAGGTGCTGCAGGACCACGAAGGGTTCTGGGATGGTCGGGAACCAGCCCGGTTCGAACCCCATGGGGAGGATGATCTCGTACCTGTCGTTACCGTTGCCAGGGTTCACGATCCTGAGGGTGTAGTCCATCTCCTCGCCGGGTAGCATCTCCAGGTGGGACACTATTGCGGTCAGCTCCAGGCCGAAGATCTGGTTGACCACCGTCGTGATGGTGATGCTTTGTGTCCTCGCGGTGTTGCCCAGGGAGGCGGCGGTGAAGGTGATCTCGGCCTTCTCGCCCGCTGTGGCGTTTTTAGGCGCTATCACCGACACCAGGACGGGTGTGGTGCCGTCGGCATCGAGGGAGAAGGTGTCGGCGATCAGCTGTGCGGACCATCCAGGAGGGGCCGATGTTATCGAGACACGGAACTCGTCGGCGACGTTGCCCTTGTTGCTGACGGTGAGCGTGAAGTCGACCAGGTCCCCCGGGTCGGTGTAGAGCGTGGCGTCCTCGATGGAGACGGCCACATCGTAGCCCTTGAAGAAGTAGTCCACCTCGAGGACGTTGTTGGACTCGTCGGACTCCGAAAGCACGCTGTCCAGGTCCAGTGTGACCCTGAGCGTGTGCACGCCCCTCTTGCCGGTGAAGTCCCAACCCAGCTGGGTCGTCTTGCCGGGGCCCAGGTCGGTGTCGTTGGCGTCGTGGAGGACGGTGATGCCGCCGTCGGGGTCCACCTGCTCGACAAGGATGTCGTAGACGTCGATGAGGCGGTTGCCCAGGTTCTTGATGGTGGTCTCCAGGTGTGCGGTCTCGAACTCCTCCAGGCCGGGGGGGCTCGCGGAGAGCGCGGAGGGGCTGAGGTCGACGTGGCCCTTCTCGATGTTGCCCGAGACCACCAGGGCGAAGTCCTGGGGGCCCTGGGGTGCGTTGAAGCAGGAGACCTCGATGGTCCAGATGCCCTTGGCGGGGTTGTCCAGGAGGAAGCCCTCCACGTTGTTCACCCGGTCCTGGTAGTTGGCGTCGTCGGCCTTGGACTTGCCCGACTCGAAGAGGTTGCCCGCGTACCTCGTCCCGTCGGGGGCGTAGACCTCCAGGTCCAGGTCGTTGATGAGGGCCCTTCCGGTGGACGCGGTGCCGGCCGGGTCGGACCAGACCAGGCTCACCTTCAGGGGTTCGTCGCTGTCCACCATGAACCAGTAGGACGCGGAGTCCTCACCTTCGCCGGTGTCCAGGCCGACGGACTCGTCGTCGCGGTAGATCTTGTAGGTGCTGTCCTCGAAGAGGGTCCGGGCCAGGTCGACGGCCCCCCAACCCTGGGTGTTGCCAGGGTACTCGTAGCCGCTCAGGGGATGCGCCCCGTTGATGAGGCTTGCCTTGAGCATGGCGGGGGAGGGGGCCGTCATCCCGTTCTCCTCCACCAGGTACTGGGTCAGTACGGCCGCCGCTCCGGCCACGCCCGGGGCCGCCATGGAGGTGCCCGAGGCGTAGACGTAGGAGGTCTGGCCGTCACCGGGCCTGTACCAACCCGAGCATGCGGAGCCATCGGTGGACCTTGCGGAGACCACCATGTGGCCCGGCATCACGACGTCGGGCTTCATCCGCCCGTCGTCGCACGGTCCCCTGGAGCTGAACCCGGCGACGGCGGTGGAGGACAGGCCCCACTTGTCGTTGCCGGTTGCTCCCACGGTGATCACGTTCTTCGCCGTGGCGGGAGGAGTGATGGTGTTGGACCCACTGCCGTCGTTGCCCGCAGAGAAGACGTAGAGCATGGGTTGATTGCCCGATTCCCTGTTGTCGGAATCGTGGGTGAAGGCGTCGTAGGCATGGGCGGCGTTCGAGTACTCACCGTAGCTGCCCGATCCCCACGAATTGGAGCTGATGGTGGCCCCGGACCGGTAGGCGTCCCTGTTCGCCTGGGTGAGGGTGAAGTAGCCGTACATGTCCTGAGCGACCAGACCGGCCCCGGGTGCGATGCCCGAGTACTTGCCCGCCACTCCGGTGTTGGAGGGCCTCCAGGACCCGTTGCCGAGGACTATGCCAGCGCAATGGGTTCCGTGCCCACTGATGTCCCTCACCCCATCACGTCCATAATCGTAGTACTTGACGATGCGGCCGGTGAAGGCCGGGTGGCTGTCGTCGAGGCCGGTGTCCAGGACCGCGACGGTGACGTTCTCCCCGGTCCAGCCCTCGAAGTTGCCGGTGGCGGAGTTGTACGACCAGGCGGACGCGTCGTTCATCCTGTACGCGCCGTCGTTCTGCTGGCGGGCGTTGGAGGTCCTGGCGTCCTTGTCAAGGTGCAGCTCGGGGGCGAAGTGGGGCTCGACCCAAGAGACGGCGGCGTCCCTGTCCCTGGCGAGGGCGACGACCACGACGGGGTTCACCCAAGCGACGATGCGGTCGTCCTCCTGGGAGATGACCTTGGCACCCGCCATCATGAGGTTCATGGCCAGGCGGTTCGCGGCGTCGGCACCCCAGGTGGCGATGGTGAGCTCGCGGCTCCTCAGCTCCCCCTGCCAGAGATCTGGATGTATCCGGTACGCCAGGTGGGCGGGACCGATGTAACGGAGGTGGTCGAGGGACCTGGCGTCGACCAACCTGTCCCGGGGGATCCTCGCGAAGTAGCCGTAGTCCGGGATGTAGTCGAGCAGCTCGACCCCCGCCTCGGCGGCGGCCTCCCTCCAGGCCTTCTGGATGGGCCCGTCGTACTGGATCACGTAGTAGGGTCGGGTCGGGTCGGCCCTGAGGCCCGAGGGGCCCGGGGCAGGGTCGGTGAGAGGGTCGAAGATACCCGCCTTCAGGTAGAGCATAGGGCCGTACCAGGTGGTACCTCCAGCCCCGTCCTCGGGGCCCTCTGCAGCGGGCACGGCGGCTCCAAGAGAGCTAAGGGCGAGCACAAGGAGGGTGAAAAGGACGGCGTATCGGGAGTGCATGGCCAGGCCTGTTCAACCGCTACGCCGGGATGATTAATAAGGGTTTGCTGTCCGTTCGTGACAATGACACCCGGGCTGGCGCTACCATCTTCGAGCAGAAATGGAAATGAAGAGAAAGGGGACGGGGCCCTCTCAGGCCCCGTTGAATAAGTTGGTTATCGCCCACGTGATCATCCGGATGTAGCCCTCGTAGGGCACCCCGGAGTTGTGGGGCGTGAACACCACGTCCTCCCGCTCGAGGAGAGGCTGATAGTCCGGCGGCTCACTCTCGTACACGTCGATGCATGCGCCGCGCAGCTTGCCGGCGTCGAGGGCGCGGACGAGGGCCTCCTGGTCCACCAGTGGTCCACGGGCGGCGTTGATGAGGATCGCACCGTCCTTCATCTTCCCGATGGTCTCGTCGTTCATCAGGTGGTAGGTGCTGTCGTCCAGCCAGGCATGGAGGGTGACGATGTCCGACTCGGCCAGCAGCGTGTCCTGGTCGACGAAGGTGATGCCGTACTTCAGCTCGGTCTCCATGTCGCGTCGGATGTCCGTGTAGTACATCCTGACGCCGAAGGCGTGCAGGCGGTGCACCAGGTGGCGTCCGATGGCGCCCAGGCCGATGATGCCGAAGGTCTTGCCCATCAGCTCGTTCCCAGCCAGCTCGAAGCGGTCCCAGCGGCCCGCGTGTACCGACTTCTGGCACTGGTTCAGGTTCCGCAGCACCATCAGGGAGACCATGACCACGTGCTCGGCCACCGAGGCGGCGTTGGAGCCGGGGGCGTTGAACACCTTGATGCCCTTCTCGGCGCAGTACTTGAGGTCGATGTTGTCGAGGCCCGCACCGCAGGTGATGACGTACTTGAGGCGTGGCAGCAACCTGTCGATCAGTGCCTGGTTGCACTGGTAGTACTGCTTTCCGATGATAGCGTCGAGGTCGGTGGGGAGGGTGGGGTCGGTCAGCTTCTGCCAGTCCCAGTAGACCAGTTCCATTCCCGCCTCCTCGAGCATAGCGATACCCTGAGGGTGGAGGTCCTCGGTGATGAGGATCCTCATTCCGCGCAGCTTCTCCTTGCCCATGATGAACACTCCAGATTTGAGTGGCGGGGGAAACGGCAGCCCCTATGATAAACATTGCGACAGGCGTGATGTGAGGGAGGCACGACCAGGCCCTAGGCGTCGTCGAGGAACCACTGTATGGCCCAGGTGTTCATCCTTATGTACCCCTCGTGGGGGATCCCCGAGGTGTGGGGGGTCACGATGAGGTTGGGTATGGTCATCAGGTCCACGTCGTCGTTGGGCTCGACGGGGTACACGTCCAGGCCCGCGTACCGTAGCTTGCCCGAACGCAGGGCCGCCTTCAGGTCGTCGAGGACGACCATGGGCCCCCTTGCCAGGTTGAAGAACATGGCGCCGTCCTTCATCTTCGCGAAGAGCTCGGCATCGGCCACGTTCGTCGCCAGCGGCTTCTCACAGATGACGTGCTTGCC
>CBDUQW010000111.1:0-9794 GCA_965369625.1 uncultured Thermoplasmata archaeon
CGAGGGGCATTTTCCCAAAATATTTATAAGTCAACCGAGTGAATTAGAAAGGCCCTGGTACCTAGCCCAGGCCTGCGGCGTCCAGGAAGGCGGGGAACAGGTCCTCATCGACCCAGACATCGACGTCGAGGTCCACTCCCATCCGGAGGGGTATCCCGCCCCCTGCCATGTTGGCATGGCCTCCGCCGGAGCCGATGTCGCCCAGGGCCTCCTTGGTGATGTCCCCCACGTGGGGGCCCCCCGTGACGGAGCGGGCGGAGACCAGCACCTTGTTGCCAACCTGTCCGAAGACGAAGACGGCGGCCACATCCTCCTCCTGGAGCAGGAAGTCGGCCACGTGGGGCAGGTCTTCCCTCGAGGCGACCTCGCCGCACCAGGTGAGCAGATGGTCCCCCACCCGCCTCCTGGCCGCGATGCCCTTGCCTATCACGTCGACCACGGAGGGAGCCAGGGGAGGGTGCTCCACCATGTCCAGGAGCTCCTGGTCGGCCAGGCTGGACAGGTACGCCGAGGCCCTCATGTCGGCGGTGGACGCGTTCCTCCTCAGGTGGTCGGTGTCCGTCCTGATGCCGAAGAGCAGGGCGGCGGCCAGCCTGGGGTCGGGGACGATGCCCATCTCCTGGATGTGGGCCGTCACCATGGTGGAGGTGGACCCCACGCCGGGTCGGACATCGCAGTAGTCAGCGGCGCACACGTCCCGGTTGGTGGAATGGTGGTCCAGCACCACGTTGGGCACGCTGTCGGAGGGTAGCACGTTGTGGACCCCGGGACGACCCGCGTCCACCAGCACCACCCTGGAGGCCCCCTGGACGATGAGGGCCGCGTCCTCTGGCTCCACCAGGGAGAGGGGGGCCTCGATGAGCTTGACGAAGAAGCGGTTCTGGAGCCGGTTGAGGCCGCCGCCGTGATACACCTTGGCCTTGAGTCCCAGCTCCTCGCAGATCCTCACCATGCCCAGCCCCGAGGCGATGGCGTCGGGGTCGGGGTCGTCGTGGGTGAATATCGCCACCTGGTCGCCACCGCCGGCCTGCAGCGTCTCCACCAGGTTCCGGGTGGAACGCTTGGCCATGTGCTCCTCGACGGCCCTCACCACCGCCCTCGCGATGGCCTCCTGTCCCAGGCGCATCGCCTGGCCCTCGCCGGTGTACGTCTCCAGGTAAGGGAGCTCCTGGATGCCGACGTCGGGAGCGATGACACTGGCTCCCGGGAACCTCCTGCGGAAGGACCTGGCAAGCCTGTCCACCCTGAGGGCGTCCATGTCCATCAGGACGAACACCTCGGTCCCACGGAGGTCGTCCTCGCACCCGGGGTCGCTGACCAGGGACTGGACGCAGGTCATGCCGTCCTCCCGGGCCATGTCCGCCCAGAGCTCCGCGTCCTCGAACACGACCACCTCTACCCCCCGCTCCTTGAGCATGAGGGCGACCCTCCTGTTGATGAGGCCGTAGGTGACGATGGCTACCTTCAAGGACGCACCAGGGGGTACATCGCGCGGAATGTAGATAACAACTTTGTAACAACTGTGGCACGGGCGGAGGAGGGGGTCTAGAACTCCTCTTCCTCGCCGATGGCCTCGATGACCTCGTCGCAGACCAGCTTGAGGATGAGCTCCAGGTCCTCGGGGGTCTGGTCCTCGATGGAGAGCATCACGGAGGCCACCTCCTTCACACGGAGGGTGTTGATGAGGTAGTGGACGAACACCTGCATCAGCTTCTCGTCGTTGTGGAGCGCCAGGGTGTTGACGGAATCGAGGAACACCAGCTTGGGCTCGTCCCCAAGACGCTTGATGATGGTGTGGACCTTGAGCATGATGGTCTCGATCATGGTGGGGCTCTCGATGTAGAGCACTCTCCCCTTGTCCTCGGGGGCCTTGCCGACCATGAAGGAGATGCAGTCCACGAAGTGGACGTGGTCGATGGACAGGTCCTCGGAGGCCAGCTGCTCCGCGATCACCGACGACGGGATGGTGGCGGTGATGTACACGCAGGCCATGCCCTCCTCCTCGGTGTACTTGACCACCTCCTTCATGGCGGTGTAGTAGCTGTTGATGTCGGTGATGAGGGAAACCGCCGCGTGGTCCGACGTCTCCTTGAGGGCTGAGCCGATCTGCTCGGGGGTGGTCATCTAATCGCCACCTCCCATGGTGTACGACTTGATGACGGGCACGATGATGATGCCGTACTCGGTCAGGTCCATGACGTACCTGGACCTGGAGTGCTCGGTCCCGCGCATCTTGATGACCTGTAGGCTCCGGAGCAGGTCGCCCCTGCTCTCGATGTTGGAAAGGAGGATGACGCCGTCCGCCAGGGCGTCCTCAATACCAGTGGACGAGTAGCGGATGGAATCGGGGAGTACCTCGGAGGTGAGGTAGAGGGTGACGCCCTTGTCTGCCATGGTGCGGAACATGTCCTTGAGGAAGCTCCTCACCCGTCCCTCGCTGTCGAAGGTGGCCAGGACGCTGGTCAGCGAGTCGATGGTGACCCGCTTGGCCCCCACGTTGTCCACCGCCTTCATGATGGCCTCCAGGAGCTTGTGGCCGTCCTCCTGGGACAGGCCGGTGTCGGGATGATCTATCCCCAGGTGCTTGTAGACCTCGCCCATGTCCTGGATGACCAGCTTCCCGTCGTCCACCAAGGAGGGGTCGAAGAACTGGTATGGGCTCATGTTGGCCATGGCGCTGTCAGGGGTCTCGGAGGTGAGCAGTATCAGGCCGGGTTCTCCGTTCGCGGCCGCGCGGCCGAGGATCTCGAAGCAGGCGGTGGTCTTCCCGGTGCCAGATGCGCCGGAGATGAGCACGCTGCTCCCCGCGGGGACGCCTCCCAGGAGGATCTCGTCCAGGTCGTCGATGCCCGTCGGCTGGACCACCTTTCCGCCGGAATCGGCCATCTCACCCTTCTTTCCCTTCTTCGCCATCCTGTCTCCCAACTCCTCCCTGTCTGGCTAGGCCACTCTCCCTATATCAGGTCATGCTATCACACCGGACGTATATAAGCATTGTTTCAACTTTTTCGCTTGTGTGAATCTATGCCAAGGGGTGCCTGGATACCCATTTTGACACTGCCATGACAAGTGATATATATCGTCAAGGGGGCTCACCACATCATGGCCCTCTCGGGGACCGATGCCTCCACCGCTGTCGATGTGGCGCGCATCATCGTCGCCCTGATAGCCCTGGGGCTCGCCTCGGTGTCCGACCTTCGGACCCGGAAGGTGCCCAACCTCCTGTGGTACGTCACGGGAGCCATCGGCATCGCCCTCCTGGCGGTCGACCTGTCCATGGTCGAGGACTCCGGCGCCTGGACCGTGGCCCTGGTGTTCCCGGTGGCCGCCGTTTTCATCGTCACCATCACGGGAGGGGAGCTCTGGCCCGTGATGCCCGCAGACGAGGAGGACCAGGACAGGGAGCTGACCCCGGAGGAGGCCCGCGTGTACATCGCGGACCTGGCCGTCTCCGCCGTGCTGCTGGCGATATCGGCCGCGATCCTCATCCTGGCGCCCAGGCACATCGGCGACGAGGCCTACCACATGTACATCGTCAGCACCGTCCTGATGATACTGCTGGCCCTGGGCCTGTACCTGGCCAGGATCCTCCACGGGGGTGGTGACGCCAAGGCCCTCATGACCCTGGCCGTACTGTTCCCCATCCCCCCCCTGGGGGACACCCTACCGGTCCTAGAGGTCCCGGAGGTGATGGAGCTGCTCTTCCCCTTCGCCTTGGCGGTCCTCATCAACGCCGCCCTGATCACGGCGCTGATGCCCATCGTGTTCATCGCCATCAGCGCCTCCCGCGGACCCCTCAGGTTCCCAGAGGCACTGTTCGGGTACCCCGTGCCGTCGGACGCCGTGGATGACACCAGGATGTGGCTCCTCTACGAGGCGGCCGAGGACGGAAGGACCCTGGACCGCAAGCTGTGGCCACGGCGTTCCAAGGCGGCCGCTGAGGCGCGCGCCAGGGCGCTGGACCTCCTGAGGGAGAGGGGAGAGGACAGGGTCTACGTCAGCCCCAAGATCCCCTTCATGGTCCCGATGTTCGTGGGTCTGATACTGGCCATCTTCCTGGGCAACATCATCACTGGCCTCCTCTCGGTCCTGATGAACCTGTGAACGGGAACCATGGAGAATGCTTTTTACCACCAAGCGACGTTAGACCCCCCGGTGGTGCCAAGATGGAAGCTCCCGTCCTGCAGGTAGCCCTGGACATGATGCACCTCAAGCGGGCCATGGAGATCGCCCGGGAGGCGGCGGAGGGTGGCGCCGACTGGCTGGAGGCCGGCACGCCCCTGATCAAGAGCGAGGGCATGGAGGCCGTGAGGGCCCTCAAGCGGGCGTTCCCCGACCTCACCATAGTGGCGGACATGAAGGTGATGGACACCGGGGCCTACGAGGTGGAGATGGCCGCCAAGGCCGGCGCCGACGTGGTCCACGTCCTGGGCGCCGCCGACGACGAGACCATCCAGGACGCCGTCCGGGCCGGCCGGAAGTACGGCGTCAAGGTGGCCGTGGACCTCATCGGCATCCCCGACCGCGTGAAGCGGGCCCGGGAGGTGGCCGGCATGGGCGTCCACCACGTGTGCGTCCACGTCAGCATCGACAAGCAGATGATGGGCCTGGACCCCGTGGAGAACGTCAGGGAGGTGGCCGGGGCAGTGGACATCCCCGTCGCGGTGGCCGGCGGTGTGAACTCCGAGACCGCGGCGGCCGTCGTCGAGGCCGGTGCCGTGGTCATCATCGTCGGTGGGGCCGTGATAAAGGCCGAGGACCCCACCCAGGCCGTTCGGGTCATCAAGGAGGCCATCGAGAAGAGGGAGGCCGTGAGCACCGAGCTGTTCAAGAAGTACAAATTGGAGGACGTGCGGGAGGCCCTCCTCAAGGCCTCCACCTCCAACGTCTCCGACGCCCAGCACCACAAGGGTTCGATAAAGGGCCTGCGACCCGTGGTGGACCGGGGCGTCAAGATGGTGGGGCCCGCCCTCACCGTGAGCACCATCAACGGCGACTGGGCCAAGGCCGTGGAGGCCATCGACCGGGCGGGGCCCGGCGATGTGCTGGTCATCGACGCCCAGGGCGGCGAGATCGCCGTCTGGGGCGAGCTGGCCAGCAACTCGTGCAAGGTCAAGGGCCTGGCGGGCGTGGTCATCGACGGCGCCACCAGGGACGTCCAGGACATCCGGGACATCGGGTTCCCCGTGTGGGCCCGCCACTTCGTGCCCGACGCGGGAGAGCCCAAGGGCCACGGCGAGATAGGCGTCGAGGTCGAGGTGGGCGGCCAGACCGTCCGCACCGGCGACTGGGTCGTGGGCGACGAGTCCGGCCTGGTGGTCATCGTCCAGGAGAGGCTGGTGGAGGTGGCCAACCGCGCCCTCAACGTCCTGGAGATGGAGAACCGGCTCCGGGAGGAGATCCGCAGGGGCTCCACCCTCTCGTCCCAGCTCGAGCTGGAGAAGTGGGAAAGGGTCGGATAGCTAGCTTTTTAAATCGTTGGAGCCTTCCGAGCGGCGCAGCACACATGAGGTGTGACCGTGAGCGAGTACGACCATCGGAGCATCGAGGAGAAATGGCAGCGCCGGTGGGATGGGGAGCACGCCTTCGAGGCGGACCCCGACCCGGCCCGCGAACCCTACTTCGTGAACTTCCCGTACCCCTACATGAACGGGTACCTCCACATAGGCCACACCTACACCCTGCTGCAGCTGGAGATCGCCGCCAGGTACCACCGGCTCCTGGGCTACAACGTGCTCTGGCCCTTCGCCTTCCACTGCACCGGCACCCCCATCGTGGCCGCGGCCGAGCGGGTCGCCGACGGCGAGGAGACCCAGCTCAATATCCTGAGGGAGATGGGCGTCCCCGAGGAGCACATCGCGAGGATGGCCGACCCCGTCTACTGGACGGAGTACTTCCCGGGCGTCACCAGGACGGACCTGGAGAGGCTGGGGGTCGCCGTCGACTGGCGCCGCAGCTTCATCACCACCGAGCTGAACCCCTACTACGACAAGTTCGTCCGCTGGCAGTTCGACCGCCTGCACGAGCAGGGCCTCGTGGTCAAGGGCGAGCACCCAGTCATATGGTGCCCGAAGGACAACTCGCCTGTCGGGGACCACGCCCGCCTGACCGGGGTGGGGGAGACCCCCCAGGAGTACACCCTGCTCAAGTTCAGGGTCGAGGGCTCCGACGACATCATCGTGGCCGCCACCCTGCGGCCCGAGACGGTCTACGGGCAGACCAACCTCTGGGTCGACCCCGACGTGGAGTACCGCAGGGCCAGGGTGGACGACGAGGTCTGGATCGCCAGTCGCGAGGCCTTCGAGAAGCTGATCTACCAGGACCACGACATCGAGACCAAGGGCTTCGTCATGGGCGAGGAGCTGATAGGAAAACGGGCCATCGCCCCGGGGATAGGTCGGGCGATACCCATCCTCCCCTCGGGCTTCTGCGACCCCGCGGTCGGCACCGGCATCGTCACCTCGGTGCCCTCTGACGCGCCCGACGACTGGATGGCCCTTGTTGACCTCCAGCGGGACCCCGACGAGATCGAGAGGTGGGGCCTCGACCCCGACGAGGTGGCCGCCATCGAGCCCATCCCCATCATCGAGACCGAGGGCAAGGGCTCGCTCCCAGCGGTGGACATATGCAAGGAGATGGGCATCGAGGACCAGTACGACCGGAAGAAGCTCCAGAAGGCCAAGGAGGAGGTCTACAGGGCGGGCTTCTACTCCGGCGTCATGCGAGACGGCGTCGGCAGGTACGGCGGCATGAAGGTGGAGGAGGCCAAGGACCGTGTCAAGGAGGACCTCATCGCCGCCGGGGAGGCCACCGTCATGTACGAGCCCTCCGGGGAGATCGTCTGCCGATGCCTCACCCCCTCGGTGGTCAAGGTCGTCAGGGACCAGTGGTTCCTGGCCTACGGTGACGATGAGTGGAAGGCGAGGACCCACAAGGCCCTGGCCGGGATGGAGATATATCCACCGGTGGTTCGCAAGCAGTTCGATTACGTCATCGATTGGTTGCAGGACTGGGCCTGCACCCGCGAGTTCGGGCTGGGGACCAAGCTCCCGTGGGACGAGCAGTGGGTCATCGAATCCCTCTCCGACAGCACGGTGTACATGGCCTTCTACACCGTCAACAAGTACCTGGGCCACATGGGCATGGTGCCTCCCGACCGGATCGACACCGATTTCTTCGCCTTCTGCTTCGAGGGCAAGGGGGACGTGGACGAGCTCGCCGGTCGCTACGGCTGCGAACCGGCCCAGCTGGAGGAGGCGAGGGCGGAGTTCGACTACTGGTACCCCTTCACCGCCCGTGGTTCGGGCAAGGACCTGGTCCAGAACCACCTGACCTTCGCCATCTTCAACCACGTGGCCCTGTTCCCGGAGGACAAGTGGCCGCGCGGGTTCGCCGTCAACGGCTGGCTGCGCGTCGAGGGGGCCAAGATGTCCAAGTCCCTGGGCAACTTCCTCGTCCTCAAGGACACCCTCGAGGCCCACGGCGCCGACGTCACCCGCTTCACCCTCGCCCTGGGCGGCGAGGGGATAGACGACCCGAACTGGGACCCCGAGATCGCCTTCTCTGCACCGCGCAGGCTGCAGGCATGGCTCGATTTCGTCACGGAGAACCGCGGCAAGGGGAGGGACGAGAGGCTCGCCATCGATGATTGGTTCGAGGCCATCATGAACAAGACCCTGGCCATCGTCCGGGACCAGTACGAGAACTTCCGGTTCCGGTCCGCCATCAAGGCGGGCTACTACGACCTCCAGGCCCACCTCCGGTGGTACCATCGGCGGTGCCAGGGCGAGCCGAACAGGGACCTCATCGACCGTGCCATGGCCCTGCAGACCCAGATCCTCGCCCCGGTGGTGCCCCACATGGCGGAGGAGGCCTGGGAGATCCTCGGCCGGGACGGGATGGTATGCGGATCGGCCCTGCCCGAACCCGTGGAGGCCGATGCCCAGGCCCTCAGGGCGATGGCGGGCGAGCAGCTCCTGGTCTCCACCCTGGACGACATCCGGGAGATCCTGCGGATAACCGGCATCCAGCCCAGGTTGGTGCGCCTCTACACCAGCCCGCGATGGAAGCAGGTGGTGCACGGGATGGCCGTCGACCTCCACAAGGAGGGCGAGCTGGACATGGGTCCTCTGATGGACCGGGCGATGGCGGATGCCGACGTCCGGCCCCATTCGAAGGCCGTGCCTCCCTTCGCACAGCAGCTGGTCAAGGAGCTTCCCCGGACCTCTCCCGACATTCTCGAACGGATACAGGCCCTGATGGACGAGGTCGACTTCCTGGAGGAGAACCGTGCCTTCCTGGAGCAGGAGATCGGCTCGTCCGTCGAGATAGGGGCAGCGGACTCCCCTGATGTGGTGGACCCGGCGAACAAGGCCCGTCAGGCCGTGCCTGGTCGTGTGGCCATCTACGTGGAGTGAGCCCGCCTAGTCCTCGAACTCGGCTGCGCAGTGAGGACAGATCGTCGCGTCCTCTGCCACCTCGCCACCGCATTCTGGGCACTCGTAGACGAACTCATCGTCATCGTCCAAGTCCTCGTCGATATCGTCACCGAAGTCCAGGTCGATCTCCTCTTCCTCCTTCTCGTCACGAGCGTGGAGGTCGGCAACTCCGGCGGGTTCCTCATCGTATGCGGGAGGCATCTCCTCCTCGGTTATCTCGGCCGGCGGGTACTCCTTACCGACGGAGATGGAGACCTCGTCCACATCCTCCTCGTCGGCCGGTACGAAGCTCACCCCGCAGGATTCGCACATGTCAGCGTCCTCGGCCACGGGCGAACCGCACTCGGGACACTCGTAGGCCAGGACTGCCTCGTCCGCGGGAGCCTCGTACTCGGGCTCCACATACTCGGGTTCGGGCACCTCGTACTCGGGCTCGGGCTCCTCCTCGTCCTCCCTCGCCCCGGCCACTGCAACGGCACCTGCACCGGCAGCTGCGGCGCCGCCCACGACGGCCGCCTTCTTGGCCCTTCCCTCGTCCGCCTCGGGTATTCCGGCAGCGGCCATCGCTGCCTTCCTCTTCTTCTTTCCCTTGGCGACGAGGACACCGCCCATCACGAACAGCAGGACGGTCACTATCAGGGAGATCATGAGGTACATCTGCTGGGTCTCACCGATGTTGATCTCGTCCTCTCCAGCCCACCAGATATCGGAGTAGTAGACGAAGATGGTAGCTATCACACCCAGAGCGCCCATCGCGATCAGGATGTAGCCAGCGAGTATCGTCCCACGGCCGACCTTCTCGGGGGGTTCTGAGGGAACGGGCTCCTCGGCGAGAGGTGCCTCCTCCTCTTCCTCCTCGACCTCGGGTTCGGGCTCCTCGTACTCGGGTTCGAGCTCGGGCTCCTCGACTTCAGGTTCGGGCTCCTCGTACTCGGGTTCGAGTTCGGGCTCCTCGACTTCAGGTTCGGGCTCCTCGACCTCGGGTTCGGGCTCAGGTTCCTCGACCTCGGGTTCGGGCTCAGGTTCCTCGACCTCGGGTTCGGGCTCCTCATATTCGGGTTCGGGCTCAGGTTCCTCAATCTCGGGTTCCAAGCCCATCCCAGCAGCCACTCCAGCGGCAATAGCAGCTGCCAATTCGGGCTCTGGCTCTGGCTCGAGTTCAGGTTCGGGCTCAGGCTCTGGCTCGGGTTCAAGCTCAGGCTTCGGCTCAGGTTCAGGCTCCGGCTCCGGCTCGGGTTCAGGCTCCGGCTCTGGCTCGGGTTCAGGCTCCGGCTCCGGCTCTGGCTCAGGTTCAGGTTCCGGCTCCGGCTCTGGCTCGGGTTCGGGCTCCGGCTCCGGCTCTGGCTCGGGTTCAGG
>CBDUQW010000112.1:0-9710 GCA_965369625.1 uncultured Thermoplasmata archaeon
TCCGAGGTGGTCGGATGTAGTTTCCAACGGTTTCGGGGGTGGATTAGAAATCCCCGGGAAGGACCCCCGCAGGGGACGAACCTATATCTACCTCTAAGGCCATTTAAAAGGACGACCCCATCCAGGGGGGGCGCTGCACATGGCCAGGACCTTGGACCTCGGCGAGGATGAAGACCAGGAAGGACATCACCGGAGGGGCTTGATAGGTGCCCTTCTGGAGCACCGCAGGCCTCCCCTCATCGACGACCACAAGCTGCTGAAGCGGATCGAGAGCAAGACCGCCCAGCATCGTTCACCCTTCTCCGCGAACATATCCCGCAAGCACGCGTCCATCCTTTCCGCCATGTCACCACTGGGAACGGAGAGGCCCAAACTGGGCCACAAGCGGAGCCTCACACCCACGAGAGAGGCCAGCCGACGCAAGGCCTTCGAGGCCTTCGAGTGGGACCGTGACATGGAACCTTTGGTGCCAGAGGACGGGGGGCCCGCCGACGCGGCGGTCGCCAAGGAGGTGTGGTCGACCCCACCCGCGCCGCGCCCGGTCCTCACGAAGTACATGGCCAGCCTCCGTCATGACGAGGAAGAGGAGGAACCGGAGCCCGAACCGGAACCCGAACCAGAGCCTGAACCCGAACTGGAGCCTGAACCGGAACCCGAGATGATCCCCGAGGCAGAGGACCTGGTGGACGAAGAGGTCCTGGAGAGGGCGAAGGCCCTCGTGGCCGCGTCCGGCCAGGACGCGGTGGAGGAACCCGAGGAGGATAGGGAGGAACCGGAGATGATCGAGGCTCCCGAGGTCGTCGAGCCGGAGGAGATCCCACCCGCACCCCTGGAGGAGGCCGTGGTGGAGGGCAGACCCGGTCACGTGCCCCGGGAGGGTGGCGAGTTCCCCGTCTACCTGATGGAGGCGGTGGACGAGGCGGACGTGGAGGGAGCCGCGAGCCCCGACGTCCCCCAGCGCGACGATGGGCGGGAGATGACGGTGCTCACCTTCGACCACGCAACGGACATGACCGATGACGAGGAGGTCGCGCCCGAGGAATCGGAGACGGACACCTCGCTGGCCGGTCTGGCTCCGACAAGGCGGTGGCCGTCGGACACCGGCCTGGAGCTGCACATCGACGGCTTCGAGCACATGGCATCGACCTCGGACCTCTGTCCCCGTTGTGGAAGGAGGGTCACCGCCCGCAACAGGCTCCTCACCTGCAACGACTGCGGGGCGGTCGCGTGCGAGACCTGCGAGATCAGGACCACGTCCCAGGTCGACTCGCCCTACTACTACGATTGGCACGTCGAGCTTCCGCTGTGCGTGAACTGCTACGAGAAGGCGTTCACCATCCAGAAGCTCCTGGCGAAGGCCAAGGCGGCCCTGGGGATGGGGAACCACACCTACGCATTCTACCACTCCCAGCAGGCCCTCCGGATGGACCCGTCCTCGCCCTATTCCGACGAGGCACAGCGTATCATCACGCAGGTGGACCGCCGTCGTCGCGAGGCTGCCGAGCAGGACGAGGCCTGGAAGCGCCAGCGCTCCAAGATGAGCCGCACCTCGGTGGTCCACGAGGACTAGATGGACCCTACTTCTCCGCCATCACCCTCTCGATGTGAGCCCTGAGGCGGCCCGCGCCCACCTCGCCCAGGTCGTATCGGGCCCTGACCATGGGCTTGTTGACCTGCATGACCCGGGAGAGGTCTATGGGGGTTCCCGCCACGACCACGTCGCAGGGGACGGCATTGATGGTGGCCTCCAGCTCCTCGATCTGCAGGGGTCCGTACCCCATGGCCGGCAGCACGTCCTTCATGTGGCTGTACTTCTGGAAGGTCTTCCGGATGGACCCCATGGCGTAGGGGCGCGGATCGACGATGCTCTCCACGCCCGCCGCCTTGACGGCCACGTAACCGGCACCAAAGGACATGCCGCCATGGGTCAGCGTGGGTCCGTCCTCTATGACCAGCACCCGCTTTCCCCTCACCAGCTCTGGGTCGTCCAGGCGTACCGGGGACCGGGCCAGGATGACCTCGGCAGAGGGGTTGTACTCCGCTGCCACCTGCTCGACCCTCGTGATGTCCTCGGGGTCGGCGGTGTCGATCTTGTTGATGATGAGCACGTCCGCCAGGCGAAGGTTGACCTCACCGGGATGGTAGGTCACCGAGTGGCCAGGCCGGAGGGCGTCCAGGACGGTGATGTAGAGGTCCGCGTCGTAGAAGCTGGAATCGTTGTTGCCCCCGTCCCACAGGATGACGTCCGCGGCCTCCTCGGCCTCCTTCAGGATGGCGCCGTAGTCGACACCCGCGAAGACCAGGTTGCCCGCGTCGATGTGAGGCTCGTACTCCTCCCGCTCCTCGATGGTGGTCTCGTGGAGGTCCAGGTCCGAGTAGGTGTCGAACCTCTGCACCGCCTGCTTGGCCAGGTCGCCGTAGGGCATGGGATGACGGATGACGGCGATGCGCTTGCCCATCTCCTTGATGATGGAGGCGACGGCCCGGGTGGTCTGGGACTTTCCCGAGCCCGTCCGGGCGGCGCACACGGCGATGACGGGCCTGGTGGACTTGATGGCGGTCTGTGCGTGACCCAGCAGCATGAAGCTGGCCCCTGCCGCGACCGCGCGGGATGCCAGGTGCATAACGGTCTCGTGAGCAAGGTCCGAGTACGAGAAGACGACGATGTCCACCCTCCCCTCCCGGATGATCCTCTCCAGGTCATCCTCGGGGTCGATGGGGATGCCATCGGGGTAGAGCGACCCTGCCAGGACGGCCGGGTAGGTCCTGTCATCGATGTTCGGTATCTGGGTGGCGGTGAAGGCCACCACCTCGTACTCCTCCTTGTCCCTGAAAAAGACGTTGAAGTTATGGAAGTCCCGTCCAGCGGCTCCCATTATCACCACTCGCTTCCGCTCCATGGTTTGACCTCACTTGTGGGCCTCCAGCATCGAGCTGCGGCGATAAATAGGTTGGGACGAGGGGAGAAAGGCGGGCCTCACAGCAGCTTGGTCCCGCACTTGTAGCAGCGGACTGCCACCTTGGGCACCTCGGTGCCGCAGTTGGGGCAGTTCTGGCCCTCCAGGCCGAAGCTGCGGTGGCGGTCCACCACCGATTCCAGGCCGGGCATGGTCTCCAGCTGACCGAGGGCCTCCTCCAGGGTCAGGTTCATGGACTCGAGCACCGCCTCGGCGTCGGCGCGGCGGTCCAGGCCCAGCAGGGCCCCGGCGAGCCGGATCCGCACCTCCTTGGTGCTGACGTAGGCGAACTTGTCCAGCTCGAGGAGCTCCTCGTACAGGGGGCCGGCCTCGTCGTAGCTCTCGTCGATGAGCATCTGGTCCGCCTGGTTCTTCAGGTTGACGAAGTGGTCCCTGTTCAGGTAGACCTTGTAAAGCTCGTGGATGCGGGCCATCACGTTGAAGGGGAACAGCTGCTGGAAGCCCTGTACCACATGCTTGGGGGGAAGGATGTGGGGCAACGGGCTGCACACGGGATAGAACTTGGGCACGAACTCGGACCAGAGCACCTGCAGGAACTGCTTGAAACCCCGCAGGTCCCGCTTCTCCAGACGCTCCTCCAGGGTCTCCAGGAGCTCCCACATTGGCCCGGAGCGGGTCCGGATGAGCCTGAGCAGGTCCTCCCTGTTGTGCTCCTTGATGTAGTGATAGACCACGACGCCGTCGGAGATCTCCTCCGATGTCGCCTCCTTTGAGGCCACCCTCGACATGTAGTCGGCGGCGAAGTGGGCGATCTCCTCGCGCGCCCTCTCGGCCTCCTTGCCCATCCCCAGCAGGCCTGCGAGGTACTCGTGGCCCAGCAGGATGGTCCCGTAGGCGGACATGACCCCGGTGTTCCCGTGGGCCAGCTCGTAGCGCAACGAGGACTCGGTGGTGTTTAGGACGCCCACCAGCCGGTCGTATTCCGCCAGCTGGTGCAAGATACGGGTCAGGAAGAGGACCGACTTGAGGTCGGACTCGCCCCTGAGGGTGTCGGCCGCCTCGTCCAGCAGGCCCTTCTTGGCCAGGACGGTGGCTGCCTCGAGGGGGTTGTGGGACTCCGCCAGCACCTCGGCCTCCTTGCGTGCGGGCTCGCCCAGCTCCAGCACCCTTTGGCGATGCTCGTCCTCCCTGGCCCCCACTATCTCCCATAAGGCCTTGGCCTCGTCGGGCCTCTTGGCGAGCTCCATGTACTTGGCCGCTGCCCGGAAGTTCTCGATCTCCTTGGCGATGAAGATGCACCGGTCGAAGTCACCGGCATCGTGATAGGAATAGATCGCCGCCTCCATCGAACTGCGGTAGACCCGTACGCCGACCTCACCCGATTCCTTCTGCTTCCAGTAGTTGCCGAGGGTCTCGTAGCACGAGCCCAGGGCGGCGAAGTCGTTGGCATCCATGTAATAGGTGATGGAGTTCAGAAGCGCCCCCTCGATGGTGTTGGCGTTCTCCTTGATGTCGCCTGCAGCGATCATCTCCTTCGCCCGCTTCAGCTCCTTCTCGATGGCCTTGGGCGACTTGCTCTTCGCCTTGAGGAGGAACTCGTAGGCCAGGGAGCTGTACTCCAGGCACGATTGGAAGTTCCCGTTGTCGAAGGCCTTGAGGGCACGGCCCAGGTACTTCTCCACCTCGTCCAGCTTCACGTCGTCGTAGATCTGGGCCTTGGAGAACTCGCGCTGGGCCTGCTTGAGGGCGTACTCGGCCCTCTGGCGCTGCTTGACGGCCTTCGAGATGTCCTGGAGGATGGGCTCCGCGCCCCGGGCGATGTCCAGGGCCTCCTGGTAATCGCCGTCCCGGAAGGCCTCCATGGCCGCGTCGATCTCCTCGTTCAGCTTGGAGGTGTCGATGGCCAGATCGTTGGCCTCCTCGACCCGGGTCTGGAGGAGGTTGATGGTCTGGGACGCCTCGTTGCGGAAGGACCGCTGCTTCTCGGCCACCGCCTTGCTCTGGTGCAGTGAATCCTCGACCTCCATGAGGCACTCGAAGACCTCCATGTAGTTGTGGCCCTTGTATGCCTGGACCGCCTGTTTCTGGAGTTCCATGGCGCTCTGTATGTCGCTGCCCTGCCGGTTGGCCCTCTTGATGGCGTCGCGGCAGCTCTGGATGAGGGACACCAGCGCGGGGCGGGTGTCGTAGAAGTTGATGATCCGGGCGCCCACGGTGACGAAGTTCTCCCCATCCCCCGAGAACATCGCGCCCCAGGTGCTCTCCCGGGTCTGGTACTCGAAGAGGATACCGCCCTCGCGGGTTATCGCGAAGGTCCTCCCGTCACCCACAAGGCACATTATCATCTGGCCGTTGTCGGTGATGGAGACGCGTCCCTCGGGGTCACCGATGTCCAGCTTCCACAGCAGGGTGCCCCGCTCGTCGAGGCAGTAGAGGAACCCGTCCTGGGAGTAGGCAGCGATGGTGGTGCCCCGAAGGTCCACCTCGATGTCCTGGACCGACCCGCCGGTGGGCATGGCCCAGGTCTCTTTCCCGCCGATGTTGAAGCAGTAGATGTTTCCGTCCTGGGAGCCCGCCACCAGGTAGTCGGCGAACTTGGATACCGAGACCGAGTTGATGGGACCCTTGGCGGTGTGCTTCCACATCAGCTGGCCGTCGGAGTCGAGGGCGTAGATGCCGTGATCGTCCGACCCTGCCAGGATATAGTTGCCCTTCTTGGACATGGCCACCGCTGAGGTGGAGTTGTCGAAACGGTACTTCCAGGCGAACCGCTTTATGCGCCTGGAGTTGTCGAAGAAGTAGACGTTGTTGTCGTCCGAGCCGGCCACCAGCAACTGGCCGTTCTCGGAGAGCTCCACACACCGGATCTTCTTGTCCGCCGAGTACCTCCAGAGGAGCAGGCCACGTCGGTCGAAGAAGTAGGTCTGGTGGTCGTCGGAACCGGCCACGATGAAGTTGCCGTCGTCGGAGATGGCGACGGATGAGAAGGGTTCGGGGTTGGTGTACTTCCAGAGCAGGCGTCCAGACTTGTCGAAGAGGTATATGATGCCGTTGTTCTCCCCGATCACACCACCGATGACGATCAGCTCCGCCCCATCAGAGATGTCCATGTCGAGGGCGTAACCCTCGATGGTGTACCTCCAGGTCTCCACCACGTCGGCTGAGAACTGGGAGAAAGCTCGGATGCCATCCTTGGTCTCGGGGGACATTGTCCACACCCTACCCAGAAAGTCCCTAACCCCCGACTTAGGGCGTCAGCCCTCGGCAGGAACCCTCCACTACTTGAACACTGGCGAGTGAGCTTGGCGTTTTTAACCTTTACTGAACGATTTTACCAGTGGAGAAAGGTGATTCCGCCTGGTTCGGAGGTGGAGAGTTTATTATATCCCGAAGTCCGTTTCCCTCCTGAATGCGCTACCGGCTTCCATCCATCGAGGAGGTTGAGCATGCAATATCAGCGGTGCTGAGGCGTGAGAAGAAGCTCCCCTCGGAGAGCCGGTTCCTCTCGCTGGTCAGGCGGGAGCTCAAGCGCAAGGACAAGGACTACACCATCAGCCACGAGCGCCTGCGGAGGGTGGCCCTCCGGTCGGGGATGTGCAAGGTCACCATCCACACCCGGGAGGTGTCCAACAGGAGACCCATGGCGCGCTGCCCCGTCTGCAACACCCGGGTCGAACCCGTGAAGAACGAGACGATATTCGGTGGAACGGTCACCCTGGGCTACGAGTGCCCCTTCTGCGGATACTGGACCGGGATGAAGCGAAGGGTCCCCCAGCGCTACGTGTTCTCGTCCATGGTGGGTGGCAGGCGGGACGTGCCCGCCGTCCAGTTCATGGACATGCCCGAGGGCGAGGAATAGGGCTGCCTGTATGGTAGGGTGGGCCGTCGGCCGGTCGACCAACGGCCCGTGGTCCGATCGCCTCTGGGTCGATCCTCAGAGGTCGTTCCCGCTGACCTCGTCCCACGCCATGGGGTAGTAGGCCACCTTGTTGTGGATCGCGGTGGTGATCACCAGCTTGGCCATTCCGGCCTTCACGTTGTCGCCGATGGTGCAAGAGACCTTGAAGTTCCCATTGTCCCCCGTCACCACCGGGTCGGAGATGGGTATCATGACCCCGTCCTGCTCGACCCAGACCTGCACGACCATGGGCGTCTCGATACGGCGCCAGTCACCGGTATCGGGTCCACGGTGGGGAGTGGCGTTGTACTCCACGTAGCCCTCGATGTTGAAGGGGGTGCCCTTGGTCACGAGGGTGGGGATCGATGGAGCCCCGGTATCGGTGTTCGCCCCGATACGGGAGAAGGGAAGGAAGTCCTTGATCCACGTGCGGGGGTCGATGTCGTCGGTGAGCCTGTCGCCGTCGGTGTCCCTCTTCAGGGGGTCGGAGGTCTGGTCCTTGTTGAAGGGGTTACCCGCCATTTCCCTGCCATCCCATACGGTGTCGCCGTCGCTGTCAGCCTTCTGGGGGTGGGTCCAGCCGATGGGCACACCCTCGATGCATCTCCACTCGTAGCCGTTGATGAGGGTGTCCCCGTCCTCATCGTCGAAGTAGTCCCCGATGCCGTCGCCATCGGTGTCCTTCTTCAGGGGGTTGGTGCCGGTATAGCACCAGTCGTGGTCGTTCTTGGCGACCTCCTGGCCGTCCCAGAGCCCGTCGTCGTCGGTGTCCCGGTCGTTGGTGTCCGTCCCGGCCGCCACCTCCAGGCCATCGCGGAGGCCGTCACCGTCGGAGTCCCAGTTGAGGGGGTCGCTGCCGATGCGCAGCTCCGCCGAATCGATGAGGCCGTCGTCGTCGGTGTCGGGGTCGAAGGGATCGGTGCCGATGGGCAGCTCCTGGTCGTCTGGGATGCCATCGTTGTCGGCATCACCGCCATCGTCACCCTGACCGCCGGGCTGACCCTGGCCCTGGCCCTGACCCTGACCGGAACCCTGGCCCTGACCCTGGCCCTGGCCCTGGCCGTTGCCCTGGCCATCACCCTGACCCGAGCCTTGACCGCTGCCCTGGCCCTGGCCCATGCCATTGCCGTCAGGCGGTTCACCCGGTCCGCCGGGGCCAATACCGATACCGGTACCATCCCTGAAATCGTTATAGCCATCGGGTATCAGAGGGTGGGGGTCGGTGGAGTCCAGAGGATACCTGTCGCCATCGGTGTTGGGGTTAGTGGGATCGGTACCCTCCAGATACTCTCTGTAGTTCGACCAGCCGTCGTTGTCGGTGTCGAACAGGTCATCGGCACCGTTCGTGGGATCGAGGCCATAGAGAACCTCCCAGCCGTCCCAGCAACCCCCGTTGTCGGTGTCCGGGTTCAAGGGGTTGGTGCCGGCCTTGAACTCGTCAAGGTTGCCCAGCTTGTCGCCGTCGGGATCCGCCTTCTTGTCCGTCGGGTCGTTGGGGCCCCAAGCCAACGCTGCTCCCGCAGAGGTCACTATCATCAAAGACACTAAGAACGCCCATAATCTCATCTCTTTTCACACCCCATGTGTTCTACCCCTTACTTGGGTACCTTATTTTTATATACTTTATACTACACCCTTCGAAGGGAAATGGGGCATATTCGAAGGATTCTGATGAAAAACGAGAGCGTATCCGTGATACTGGCTACCCAATATTGATGTGATACAATATTCGAATAGTGGCATTTCGAACGAATCGAATTCATGTACAACAAAAAAAGATATTGGACACCAAACGGTGAACGTCCGAACGGCACGTAACCTATCGCAAAGGAAAATGAAAAAAGGTGAGTGGGCCGCCGGGGACTCCGGCGGCCTGAGACTGCGTATCTACAGTTGGTTGCCCGAGAGCTCGTCCCACATGACAGGCAGGTAATCGACGGCCTGGTGGATCGTGGTGGTGATCACCAGTTTGGCGTTGCCAGCCTTGACGTTGTCACCGATGGTGCACGAGATCTTGAAGTTCCCGTAGGCGCCCGTGATGACGGGGTCCGATATGGGTATCATCTCACCGTTCTGCTCGACCCAGACCTGCACCTTCATGGGCGTCGCGATGCGGCGCCAGTTGCCGTTGTCGGGGCCGGGGTAGTCAGTGGTGTTGTACTCGATGTGACCCTCGATGTTGAAGGGGGTGCCCTTGGTCACGAGGGTGGGGAACTGCGGGCCGCCATTGGGGCCGTTGCCCTGGACACGTGAGAAGGGCAGGTAGTCCTTGATCCAGGTCCTCGGGTCGATGTCGTCGGTCAGGCGGTCGTTGTCGGTGTCGACCTTCCTCGGGTCCGAGGTCTGGTCCTTGTTGGCGGGGTTGCCGTGGACCTCGAGACCGTCCAGGACGGTGTCGCCGTCGGTGTCCTCGACCTGGGGGTCGCACCATCCGATGGGCCGGCCGTCGTCGTACTTCCACTCGTCGCCGTTGAGGAGGGTGTCGCCGTCCTCGTCGTCGTAGTAGTCGCCGATGCCGTTGCCGTCGGTGTCGGCCTTGAGGGGATTGGTGTTGGTGTAGCACCAATCGTGATCGTTCTTGGCCACTTCCTGACCGTCAAGGAGACCATCGTCGTCGGTGTCCGGGTCGTTGGGGTCCGACCTGGCGGCCACCTCGAGGCCGTCGTTCAGCCCGTCACCATCGGAGTCCCAGTTGGTGGGGTCGCAGCCGATGGTGGGCTCGACGTTGTCCCAGAGGCCGTCCCCGTCGGTGTCCTCGTTATAGGGGTCGGTCTCGCCTGGGTCCACCTGGCCGTTGCCGTTGGCGTCCTCGTCCTCGTCGGGGATACCGTCATTGTCCGAGTCCGAGCCCTGGTCGCCCTGACCCTGACCCTGGCCCTGACCCTGGCCCTGAC
>CBDUQW010000113.1:0-9691 GCA_965369625.1 uncultured Thermoplasmata archaeon
CGCTGCGGCCGCGGCCGCGGCCGCCTTCCGCTCCGCCGCGGGGAGTATCCTCTTTTGCGACTTGGCCAGGTCGTCCAGGTCGCCCTTGAGGTGGACCACGTCGCCCACGCTCTTGAGGAAGTGTATCTTGACGGGGCACACCGTCTTCTTGAGGAGGGCCTTCTCCAGGCCGAGCCTCTCTATGTACCTCTTCTCCACCCTCACGTCCAGCCTGGTGATGCGCCAGTCCAGGGTGTCGACGAAGACATCGATGACCATGCCGATGTTCGAAGCGTCCTCGAGGATGACCCTCTTGCCGGTGATGTCGGTGTCCTTGATTATTCCGGTCATGTCCTGGCCCCCCTACTCGTTGGATATCACCTGCTTCTTCGACGTGGGCTGGGTCAACTGCATCTTGAGCATGACTATGGTCACGTTCAGGGTGAGGACGTCACCGACGCTCTTGACCAGCTCCTTCCCGATCATGATCTCGTTCTTCCGCATCATGCTCTTCTTCAGGCCCAGTGGCTCCAGGGCGGTGACGCCCACCTCGGCCACGATGGACCTGACCTTCCACAGGACGGGGTCCACCTCGAACCTGTTGACCGTTCCTATCGAAAGACCCTCGCTGGTGAAGATCGTCTTGCCCTTCAAGCTATTGAGGCTGAACTCCGGCATGGTCCTTCCCTCAGGGACGCTGATTATGATTGTCACCGGATTTAAGGATTGGGCCCGTCACCGGGTCGACCCTGGCGAATTCTGCTCTAGCGCGCCTGGGAGGCCAGCATCGCGACCGGACCGTTCGCCTGCCAGTGCATCAATCGGGAAACCTTTAAATGGAGGGTGGAGTATTGGCTCGGGAGGCCAGCCAGACGGCCGAGGACGGTAGGATTATGACCAGGTCGACCCCCTCCCTAGTGATCGTTGCATTATTCATAACCAGCTCGATGCTTGGAGTCATCTCGTGGGCTCCCGAGCCCGCATCGGCGCTGACCTACGAGATCTCCACCACCGAGGACCTCCTTGGAAGCGGCAGCAACCTGGCCGTCCTTGACAAGGTGGTCGTCGAGGACGACACCATCATCCTCGGGACGCAGGAGTACGACATCCACGACACCGAGTGGTCCGCCGGCATCGCTTCTGGCATGGTGGTGGACGGGCAGAACAAACCCAAGCTGGGCCTGGCCAGCCACTGGGACACCCGGAGCGGCTATGGGAACGACGGCGACTTCCAGCACAGCGGCGTGTGGGACACGGACAGGTCCCAGGTCATCATCTACGGGGGCGTCCACGACGCCGGAGCCAACAGGTTCGTCCACAACGACGTCTGGACCTACAGCCCGGGGAGCTCGACCTGGACCCATAAGGACCCCGCGCCCCGTGCCAAGCTCCTCCACTCCGCCGTGTGGGCCGACGACTTCCACATGATGATCGTCTGGGGTGGTATCTCCGTCATCGGCAGCGACCAGTACCTGCTCAACGAGACCCTGGTATACTGGCCCTCCAATGACACCTGGGCCCTGATGGCACCCTGCCCCTGGGGCGGGAAGATGCTGCATACCGCGGCCTGGGACAGCACCAACGACCAGATGCTGGTGTTGGGCGGAACCCCCGACGGCACGTGGGCCAACGTCACCGGCGAGCTCTGGGCCTTCCGGCCGGGGTCCAACAGCTGGCACCGGCTCCCTTCCCTTGCCAACACCCACCAGCGGGGTGGCGCGGCCTCGGTGTGGGACACCGCGAACGAGATGTTCATCGTGTACGGTGGAAGGAGGGGCAACAACAACCCCATGTCCTCCGTCTGGTCCTACAAGCCCACCACCAACAGCTGGACCCAGCGGGGCAACGCCCCGGTGGCCCGCATATTCCATTCCATGAGCTGGGACCCGGTGAGCAACAAGGCCTACTCCTTCGGGGGGCTCTCAGCGACCGCCATGAGCGCCAGGCTCTACGTGTTCGACCCCTTGCCCGATTCCTGGAGGCGTATCGATGAGAACGCTCCCAGTGCCCGTTACTTCACCGTGTTCATCTGGGACCCCGTGCACACCCTGGGCCTCAACTTCGCAGGTGCGGCCACGGGAGGCAACCCTCCCATCACCTCGTACAACGACGTGATGGCCTACAAGGTGGAGGTACCGTTCCTCACCGAGGGTTGGCTGACCGGGCCGGTCTACGACCTGGGCGGCATCCTCTCGGTGGGCGAGCTATCGTGGGAACCCACCTCCCAGCCCGGCTCCGTCGGGCCCGGCGCCGTCAAGTTCCAGGTGGCCAGCTCCAGCATGCAGGAGACCCCGTCGGACTTCGTGGGTCCCGACGGCACCGCCAACACGTACTTCACCGACCCCGAGGGGACCGAGGTGGGAGACCACCACCTCGGCGCCGGTCGCATCGCCTACCGGATGTACTTCCACACCGACGACACCTCCATCTCCCCCACCCTCACATCGGTGTCCATGAAGGTGTACCGGCACGAGACCAGGGGCACCTACACGTCCCCGGTGCATGACCTGGGCCAGGAGAGGTCCAGCATGGAGAGCCTGACCTACCGGTCCGCCCTCCCGCCGGATGTCAACACCAACCTGGTCAAGGTCACCGTCAAGATCCGGACCTCCGAGAACGCGGACATGTCGAGCCCCACCGCCTGGGAGACCGTCGACAAGGACGACAGCACCATCGACACCCCGTACGGCAGGTACTTCCAGTTCGAGGTGACCATCACCACCGATTCCCTGAAGCGTCACCTCACCCCCGTGTTCAGGGGCATCACCATCGAGTACAACTCACCGCCAGTGCTTACGGGAGGGGTCCTCGACAGGATAGACGGCGACAGGACCACCGAGTTCACATACACCATCACCTACACCGACGTTGACAACAACGAGCCCACGGTGAAGAACGTCTACATCGACAACATCCCCCACGCGATGTCCAGCGGCGACGTCGACTTCACCGATGAAGCCGTCTTCTCCTTCACGACCCGCCTGGTCCTGGGCGAGCACGACTTCTGGTTCGAGTTCTCCGATGGCAAGAACACCGTCCGGGACCCCCCGACCAACCTCTACTCCGGCCCGGAGGTCCTCAACCGCGACCCCGTGCCGGTGATAGACTTCCCCAGCGATAGTTCCAGGTTCGTCCCCAACGAGCCCGTGGAGTTCTCCGCGGCCTCGTCCTCCGACCCCGACCACGACGACATCACCTTCAGGTGGGTCAGCTCGGTCCAGGGGGAGCTGGCCACCACCGATTCCTTCATCAAGACCCTGATCGAGGGGAGCCACCAGATCACCCTGACCGTCACCGACGAGCACGACGCCGTCACCACCAGCCAGATATCCATACTGGTGAAGCCCTACCTGCCCTACCTGGAGATACGGGACTTCTTCCTGGACAGGACCGACCCCACCGAGAAGGACAAGGTCACCGCCAGTGTGGTGGTGTACAACATCGGGGAGGCCACCGCCGGCCCGGCCATCGTGGAGTTCCTGGTGAACGACGAGGTGGTGGACACCTACGAGGAGCACCTGGACGTGGACGACCGGTTGACCACCACCTTCACCTGGACCGCCGAGGGCACCAAGTCCTACCTGGCCGTGAGGACCCGTCCGGGGTACGACATGGATGTCGACGAGGCCCTGGTAAGGACGGTGAACGTCACCGCCAACAGCCCCCCGGTCATCTCGTTCGACATCTACCCGGTGGAGCCGGTGGTGGACGAACCCGTCAACTTCATCAACAACGGGACCTCCGACGCCGACTCGGACAAGCTGACCTACCTGTGGGAGTTCGGCGACGGGGCCACCTCGTCCGACGTCACCATCCAGCACACCTACGTGCTCAAGGGTACCTACGTCGCCAGCCTGACCGTCACCGACACCCGGGGCGGCGAGACCACCCAGCTGTGGACCATCGTCGTGAAGGAGAAGCCGGTGGAGGACAGCGGCGGCATCTCCATGGCCATGATGGGCGGCATCGCCGCGGCGGTGCTCGTGGTGATCGTGCTGGTGGTGTTCCTCCTCCGAAGGAAGTGAGACCTCCCGGCCTGGCGCCTTGGAGCAAACCCTGATAATCATAGGCCTACCTATAAATATTATAGAACGCCGTAAATATGGGTGATGATGAACCAGCGGCCTATCCACACCCTCGAGGGAGAGATCCCGGCACGGGACGGCATGAAACGCGTCCCCAAGAGCCAACTTCACCCCGGTGTCCGCAAGAAGAAGATCGTCCGGATGAAGCGCCTCGCCCACGCCGGCCAAGGGACCCAAGAGGAGATCGTTCGCAACAGGGTGGTCATCCAGGAGATGAGGATCGCCTACGACCAGATCACTGGCGTGGGCGATTGCCTGCTCGACTACAAACTGTCCACCTTCCTCCGCAGCGCCAGGAGGATCGGTACCCTGGGCAGGGTGGACCTCCGCGCCCTGAACTACGACCTGGCGAAGCTGGCCGCCACCATCTTCGGTCCCGTCGTCGCCCAGAAGGCGTACGACAGGGTCTGCTGCGCCATCGACCAGGCCTTCAGCTGACCCAAACACTTTTCTCGCCGCGGCTACATCGTCCGTCCGTGGAGAAGACCGATTGGAGGACCGCCGTCCGGGCGACTGGCGAGGATTCGGTCTGCATCGACCTCTACGTCGAGCCAGGCTCCTCTCGCCAGGCCATCGGACCGTACGACCCCTGGCGCCAGCGGGTGCACGTGAGCGTGAAGGCACCGGCGCTGGACGGGAAGGCCAACCGGGAACTGATCCGGGTCCTCGCTGACATCCTGGGCGTACCCGGCAAGGATGTCCGCATCCTAAGGGGCGCGACCACCCGTCGCAAGACGGCGCGCGCGGACGGCATCGGACTGGAGGCCGCCATCGAGGCCCTCTCCGGGCACCTCGGTGCCCAGGGGGAAGGTTCCGGATGAGCCGGAACCGGGACGCGGACCGCCTCGAGCTGGTCGAGAGGTTGCTCGACGAGCTGCGGGACCGGGAGCCCCTGGTGGCCATCCTGGTGGAGGGTGACCGGGACGTGGCGGCCCTGCGGGCCCTGGCGGTGCCGGAGCCCATCGTGAAGATTAACGTCGGGGCCTCGTTGCTCAACTTCTGCGAGAACATCGTCCGGGAGTACGAGGCCTTCATCATCCTGATGGACTGGGACAAGAAGGGGAAGGAGCTGGCCCGCCGTCTCGAGGAGCTGCTGAGGTCCACGGGGGCGAAGGTCGACGTGACCTACCGTCGGCGCCTGGGAGCTGCCCTGCCCTACCAGATCCACGACGTGGAATCCCTTGACGGTCACGTGGAGCGGTTACACAACGCTGTGGGGGTGAAGGACCGGAGGCCCCGACACGACTGAGGGCCTCACCTGCCCTCCTTCCTGTACCGGAACTGTCGTCTCACAGCGGGTGTGGTGTCGGCCATCGACCCGAGGGTCTGCTCGAAGGTCATCCCGTCCTCGACCGGTACGGACCGGAACACACCGGTCCTGCCGATGGCATCGCGACGCGTGAGCACCCTGACCCTCTCCATCACAACATCTACGGGAAGGTCAAGCCGCCGGGCGACATCCACCTCGACGCCCACCACGCTGGTCTCCAAGTGACCCTCCTCGACCGGCTCCACGAGGAGCAGGCGCTTCGAGACCCCCGGCACCCTCTCTCGCGGTCCTGCTGCGACGGCATCGATGGCGCCGCCGAACCTGTGGAACCCCTCCTCCCTCTCCGAGGGGGGGAGGAGTGGCCAGCTCACGGTCGTTCCCCCGTCAAGGGTGATGCTGGCCTTGGGCACGGAGTTGGGGGAGGCGATGGTGATGCGACGCTCCAGCACGTGGAAGGTCGCGTCCAGGGCCAGCTCCACCTTGTAGGAGGGTACGTCGCCGAGGAGCACGATGTCCACGTCGGAGGTGGGGCCGACATCCCCCCGTGCCACGGACCCGTACACTAGGCTGTCCGTGGGCATCACCCTCTGGACGGCGGCCGCCCGTTCCCGCAGCGTCGCGAGGATCTCCCAGCGTCCCTCGTCGTACTCCACGGGACGACCGCTGACGTGCCGCTCCACCTTCTCCTTCACGGGACCGGCATGTTCCCTGGGGCTTTATAACGATGACGGGGGCCAAGAACGAGCTCACCTGAGCCCGCGGGTGGCCACCAGAGCCCTGGCCAGATGCACCGCCCCCGTGTAGTCCAGCTTCTCCCTGGAGGTGTCCACGAAGACTAGCGGGGCCACGCCCATGGCCACGGCGCCCCAGCTCTCGCGACCGGCCACCAGATGGAGGGACCTGAATACCAGGTTGCCCGTCACTCCGTCGGGCGCGATGATCAGGTTGGCCTCCTCCACCGCCCGTTCCAGCTGGATCCCGGTGCAGGTGGCGGGGATGCCCTCGGCCATCGCGGCGTCCCTGAGGACGTCGCACTCACGAAGGGAGACGGCGATGGCCTCCCCGCGGTCCACGTCCTCGTCCCGTCCCATGGACATCACCGCGGCGCGGGGCTCGATGCCCAGGGAGACAAGGATGCCGGAGGCGCCCTTGAGGAGCCTCCACCGCTCCTTGAGGTCCCTGCCCTCGTCGATCCCCACCGGGGTCAGGAGGAACGACCTTCCATCCCCCAGGTCGATAATGGCCGCCCGGTCGGCGGAGCCAGCGCCGGTAGCCTCGAGCAGGGACGGCAGCAGGTCGTGGGCGGACAGCGTGCCCCGGACGACGGCGTCGAGGTCCCCTCCGACCAGGGCGTTGACCATCTCCTCCGGTCCATTGAGGACCTTGACAGGTCCGATGCCATCCTCCTCGGCCCCGTCCGCCGTGATGGCCGCAGCATCACCGGGTCTGGCGCAACCGATCCCGATCCGGGCCTGCGTGCCCCTGGACAGCTCCTCGACCCTCCTTAGCATGACGGTTCCTCCACTCCGTCCAAGGTGACCCTGGGCGATAAGGTTTGCGTGGCGGTCGGCGGTCCTCTATCACCGCACCAGGTCCGCCAGGACGCTGACGAACACCAGCGCGATGAGGATGATGTACACGAAGGGGCGACGGTGCAGCGCTCCCGCCCTGTCCTTGAGCATCGGGCCGTTCCAGGGGGAGTCGCGGGGCAGCTTGAGCAGTAGGCCCGTCACCATCCAGGTCAGGAGCGTCAGGGCCACCAGGTGCAGCAGCCAGTTGTTCGAATCGTGGACGAGGACGAATATGAGGACCAGGATGGCCACCACGGGATTGAACCAGTAGTGCAGGGCGTTGAGGAGGGGGATGCCCGCTCCCACCAGGGGTCGCAGGAGGGTGGTGCTGTGGTCCTCCAGGTATCCGGCGATCACCGTGAGGTTCCCCACCACGCCCAGGATGAGGGCCGTGACCCCGATGGCAACGGTCAGGTCGGTGGGGACCTCACCCATGGCGACGTAGAGGCCCAGCACGAGGATGACGGTGACGACCAGGGTGACCACGGCCGTCATGAAGAGCACGTAGGCCAGGGGGTCCTCCCGGGTGGGCAGCGGGTACGGGAGGTCGACCTCTACCGGGCCCACGTCCGGACGGTCCTCGATGGTGATGACCACGTCGCGTGCGGACCGGCCCAGGACCCGGCCTATGCCCCTACCGGCCGAGGTGAAGTAACCCTTGACCCGGCCAGCGAACTCGCCCATCGCACCCATCGGCGAAAGAACGGCCTCGCCAGCAGATAAGGGTTATGGACCGGCGCACTCTGGGAGTGCATGGATACGGGACGGGGCCAGGGCTCCGGGTCGGTCGGGATGCCTTCGAAAAAGGGAAGGGTACGTCGAGGCGAACTAGCTCTCGGGGTCGATGCCTACCTCACGCATCGCCTGCTCCAGGTCGAACTCGTCCTCCTCCTTGGCGGACTTCTTCGCATCCTTCAGCTCGCGGGCCTCGGCCTCGAGGAGGTTGGTCTTGCTCTCCATCGCCGCCTCGACGGCATCAAGGGAGATCCTGCCGTTGGACATCGCGGGCTCAGGTTCGGGAACAGGGGCCTCGGGGACCTCGACGGCCTCGGCCGCCGCGGGTTCCTCGACCACGGGCGGCTCAACCTCGACTAGGTCGTCCACGGCCTCGACCACCGCCTCGCTGGGAGCGGGCGCGTCGTATACCTCCTCGGCCTCGGCGGCCTCCGCGGCCTCCAGGGACTCGGGGGTCTCCATCGCCTCGGGCGCCTCCGTGGTCTCCCAGGCCTCGGCGGCCTCGGCGGCCTCCTCGCCCTCCTCGGCCTCGGCCACGACCCACATCTTGTCATCCTCCTGCCAGCTCTCGGGGAGCGGCACGTCGAACTCCTCCAGGTCCGAGGGCAGGTGGCTCTCCTCGAAGATGGACCTGGCCTCATCGATGAGGGGCTTGGGGTCGCGGTATCGGGGGGATATGTGGATGAGGAAGAGGCGCTTGACCTTGGCCTCCTTGGCTATGGTCGCGGCCTGGGCGGCCGTGGAGTGGCCGAACTTGTTGGCCTTGCTCTCCAAGGATTTGTCCGCCGTCGCCTCGTGGATCAGGACGTCGAAGTCCCGGATCCTGTCCGGGAGGGAGAGGATGGGCTTGGTGTCCATGGCTATGCAGATCCTGCGGCCGGGTCGAGCAGGGCCCATCACCATCGCTGGTTCGATGACCTTGTCGTTCCACACGATCTCCTCCCCGCCCTGCAGCTTGTTGTACAGGGGTCCAGGGGGAATGCCGAGGAGCTTGGCGGCGTTCACGTCGAACTTGCCGGGTCTGTCGTCCTCCAAGAAGAGGTAGCCCAGGGCCGGGATGGTGTGGTCCAGCCGGATGGCGGTGATGCTGAAACCCTCGAAGCGCTCCCTCTGGTTCTCCTTCAGCTCGTGGATGACCAGGTCGTAGGTCCTGCTGTAGTAGGATATGCGTTCGAGGATGGTCACCAGCTGTTCGGTCCCTTTGGGACCGAATATCTCCAGGTCCTTGGTCCTTCCGTTCAGGGCCATGGTCTGGAGGAGCCCGGCCAGTCCCAGGTAGTGGTCGCCGTGGAAGTGGGTGATGAAGATCTTGGTGATCCCCATGAAGGACAGGGACGACCTCATGAGCTGTCTTTGGGTCCCCTCGCCACAGTCGAAGAGGAGCACCTCACCGTGGGTCTTGATCGCCACGGAGGAGACGCCCCTTTGCGGGGACGGGAACGAACCTCCAGTCCCAAGGAAAACTATCTCCATCATACGATGGAAGTGCACATCCTTTTCTTAAGGTTATCGGCCCCATTCTCCCTCGACAGAAAGGTGAGCCAGGTCGGGTCCCGACACTACGCCTCAGGTCTCATCGATGAGAATGCGGATTGGACCATCGGATATGGCGGGCCTGCCGGGAATTCCGCGGGCGATACGCCCGATTCGAACCCGGGTTAGGGGCTTGCACCGGGGCTTCCGAGGGGTCGAAAGCCCCTCCGGAGGCCTCTGTGATATCCAAGCTACACTACAGGCCCGCTGGAAGAATGAACGGACGCCTCAGGCGCCCTTGAACTCGGTGTAGCCGCACTTCCCGCAGGCGATTCTGTCGGCGTGTTCGGCCATGTACACGCCCTGGCCGCACTTGGGGCACTCCTTCCGAAGGCGCTTGACGTGGCCGCCCTCGATGTCGTACAGCCTCTGGGTCTGGGCGAGGTTGCGGGGTCCGTCGGACTGCTTGGCCATGCGTCACACCTCCTCAGTCGCCGCCCTCGTCGGCGGGCTTGGGCTCCTCGGCGGCCTTGGGCTCCTTGGCGGCCTTGGGCTCCTTGGCGGCCTTGGGCTCCTTG
>CBDUQW010000114.1:0-9424 GCA_965369625.1 uncultured Thermoplasmata archaeon
GCCAACCCTTCAGGGTAAAACCCTTTGTTTATTCAACCCCCCGTGGCAGGGCCCCGGGGGGGTACCCTATCGCGGGGGGGGGGGGGGGGGGGTATGGTCGAACCACCTGTTCCCATCCGTTCCAACGAGGAAAAACGACCATTTCCGAATGTTTTAATATCGTTGAATGTCACCTTGGGTCATGGACGGAGTAGACTGGCGAACATCCCGGTACATCCATTCTCGCCTCTTTCTCTTGATGTCCATGTGCCTCGCCTGCGCCCTGCTGTCCCTCGCCACAACGTCGGGAGAGGGCTCCCCGGACCCACCCTCGGCGGGTGATTGGAACATCGGGCCCGGAGAGGTCGTCCACCAACGCGACTCACAGCTCTATCTGACAGGGGACCTCAACGTGGAGGGGAACCTCACCCTAGTGAATTGCACGTTGGTGATAGGATCCGGACCGGATGGATCGAGGGCCCTCCGGGTGCACCCGGGAGGGGTCTTGAGTTGCATCGACACCGATTTCGTACCCGCCAACGTCACCACCAGGTACGCGCTTCGGGCCGACGCGGGTTCGATCCTCAACATCGAGGGCTGTTCGTTCTCAGGCGCAGGTTGGCATGACAGCGACCGCGAGAACGCAGGGGTGTTGCTTGGGACGGATGTCGACATCATCGACACCACCTTCGTCCAGTGCTACATCGGGCTTTGGGCCTCGGCCGCACAGGTCTCGACGAGCGGTTGTGACTTCATCGCATGCACGGTGGGAACGGTGGTCTCCGGGGGAGGGAAGCTGCGGATGGTGAACGGGACCCTGTACCAGTGCTCCATCGGTGTCATCGAGGACGACGCCACCCTCGCACTGGAGGGGGTCGCCTTTGATTCCTGCCCCGAGGCGGTCATCTGCCAGGGGGGCTCCGTCAGCGCCGAGGGCGCCACCTTCACTGCCTTCGACATCGCGGGCCTCAGCGCGTACTGCTCCACGGTGGTCATGGAGGGTTGTGTTTTCATTGACGCTGAGGGGGAGGGGGTGTACGTGCATTCTTCGCGGGCGTCGATCGCATCGAGCACCTTCACCAACTGCTCGGTGGACATCGATGCGACCTGCTCCGACATCCGCGTCGACGGGACGGTGCACAGGAACACCCTGGACGAGGCCATCAAGGTATACAGGTCCAGAATGGACATCAATGGCTCTGTCATCCAGGGCTCTTACTGGGGGGTCCGGTCATACCATTCCTCAGGAGTGTGCCGGAATCTGACGGTGGTCAACGCCACGTTCGCGGTGTACATCGAGAGGAGCGGTGGCCTGCTCCTTCAGACGCTGGTCATCGACGGAGGCCTGGACCCTCCCTCTAGGACGAACCCCGTCGGTCTTCGCATAACCCGCTCGGATGTGGTGGTCAGGGACGCGAAGGTGTTCAACACACGGGTCGGAATGTACCTGGAGGATGTGAGCGGGTTGATAGAGCGGGTGCATGTGGAGGATTGCTCCCGGGAGGGCTTGTTCATGAGCCTCTGCACCGACCTCACGGTAAGGAACGTGACCGTCGTCGAGGCGATGGACGGCTTCCGCTTCAACCTGTTCTCCTCCGTACGGGTCGAGGATTGCCTTGCCCATCGTTGCCAGGTGACAGGATACAACTTCACGGCCGGGGACAGGAGCCATCTCATCAGGTGCAACGCCAGCGCCAATCCCTTGGGCATGAGGGTGTTCTTCAGCTCACCCCGGATCGAGGACTGCGTGTGGTACATGCGCGATGATTCCGGCCGTCCCACCGAAGGAGCCGTGGGGCTATCGAGCATCATGGGGTCCCCCAGGATCCATGGTGGGACCCTCACGGGCGGTGGGCACGGCATGGACTTCGAGCAGTCCAGCGCCATCGTGTCGAACGTCACGTTCACCGGCGTACAGAGGTGGTGTGTCGGCTTCATGTCGAGCTGGTCCGACCGCCTGGAGGGATGCAGGGTCCTGGGTGACAGGAATGGTACAGGAGTGGTCGTGCTGGACAGCTCCCCGGTCATCAGGGACAACGTCCTTCATGGCATGCTGAACGGCATCCTGGTCCTGGAGGGGAGCGACCCGCTGATAGAGGACAACCTGATACTGAATATGACCTGGGACGGCATCCACGTGATCTCCCAGAATGGGACCAGGGCGACCCTCGAAGGGAACGACGTCCGGGATTGTGGAAGCAATGCCTTACAGGTGGGACCCTTCGGCTCGGTCGTCAGCCGGAGGGACGTCCTCGCGGACTCTGGACAGGCCAATGTCCTCGTGCTTTTCAATTCCTACCTCGACATCCAAGGTGCGACGGTCTCGGGTTCCAGCATCGGGCTGGAGGGGACACACGCGCTCGGTATAAGGGTCTCCTTCTGCAGCTTCCAGGATAACAACCGGGGGATCTACGTGAAGGTAGACCCGGAGGGTCCCAATAGGGCAGGGGGCGGGGACGTTGTGTTGGACAGCTGTTACTTCTTCAACCACTCATCCTACTGCGCAGGGGTGAGGGACGGGCGGCTCACGGTGCTCAACTGCACCTTCCTCGACAACATCGCTGCCATACAGGTGTGGAACTCCACCGTCGAGCTGGTCGACAGCTCGATGGTCGGCTCGTGGCTGTTCGGCCTTCGCCTGGTGGATTCTGAAGCCCGGTGGAGGGTCAACGGCCTCTGCCGGATAGTGAGCTCCGATCTGTCTGGACCCGTGAGGTTCATCGTCGATGGGGGTACCTTCGTGCTCGAGGAGTCCGAGGTGGCGCTGGCCGGTGAGAGCGCCTTCTTGGCAACGAACGGGGCGTCGGTGCGCATCAGAAACACGGTCTGGGTCGCGAACGGGTCCGTCTTCAGGGTCTCGAACAGCACCCTCGACCTCGGGGGGGACCTGTTCGAAGGAGTGGGTCCCCCGGTCGGGGGGTCCCAGGACCGCATCGGAGTGACGCTGACGGATACCGTGGCCGAGTGCGTGAACACGACCTTCCGTAGATCGAGGGGCGGCCTGAGCCTGGTAAGATGCGACGTGGACCTTCACCGATGCACGGTCAGGGAATGTGTCGAGCACGGCATCTTCGCGGAGGGGACAGATCTCACAATGGACCTGTGCAGGGTCGACCGTATCGTCCAGGGAGGCGGCGTCGTGCTCTACGATTCGAACCTTCTCGCAGAGGGGACCGCCGTCGTCTACTCCATGACCTGCCTGTACCTGTCGGGAGGCTCCGCGAAGCTCGTCAACTGCACCCTCGGGGGTGGGATGTCATTCGACGCCCATGTGAACCGTGGCTCGCTGGTGCTCGTCAACACGACCCACGGACCGGACAAGGTCCTCGTGGAGGCCGGTGGCAACCTCCAGACGTGGTGGTTCGTGTTCGCGAGTGTCCTTTGTGGAAACGAGAGCGACCTGAGCGATGCCGAGGTCTGGGTCGAGGACCCGGACGGTGGACTGGTGGCGCGGTCGGGGGTGGACGAGGATGGTAGAGCGAGGGCCTTCCTGATCCTAGCGCGAAATGAGACGGACGGGGTCAGAACGGTCCTTGGCCCACACCTTGTATCCGCCGAGATCCAGGGTTTCCGGACATTGGTCTCCGTCCAGCTCAACGGGTCCGTCGAGGTCGAACTGCTCCTCCTGGACATGGAACCTCCCATCATCGAGGTCCGCTCTCCTGCAGGTGGAAGTGCGTTCACAAAGAACGAGACATTCGACATCTACGGCATTGCCACCGACAGCGGCACGGGAATTGACCGGGTCGAGGCGCGCATGGGGCCAACGACCTTGATGTCAGAGGGTGACGTGTTCCTCTTTTCCATCAAGTCAAGTGACGGTATGGGGATCGTCGAGATCCGGGCCTTCGACCGCGCCGGGAACGTGGCCAACGCCACTGTCACGATCCACTTCGAGACCAGACCCATCGGACTCGTCGTCACCGATCCCCCCGAGGGGCTTCTCACCAACGCGAGGAACGTCACGGTGAGGGGGACGGTCGGCAGGGACGACACCGTCATGCTCTTCGTGGGCCGGCACCTCGTCAGGACCGACGGCCTGTCGTTCGAACACGTCGTGGACCTGGTGGAGGGTCCCAACACCATCGCCATAACGGCGACGGACGACTACGGTCACTCCGTGCTCTGGACGGTCAACGTCACGACGGACTGGACCCCTCCCGAACTGAACATCTCATTACCACCCCTCGTCGAAACGACACGGGACTGGGTCCCCCTGACGGGATGGACCGAGGCCGGGTGCGTCGTGATGGTCGATGGTGCGAGGGTGGTCCTGAGGGACGGGCAGTTCGAGATACGGTACCCCGTGGGACAAGATGAGAGCATGATCACCGTCAGGGCCGTGGATCGGGTCGGGAACGAACGGGCCAGGACGGTCCTCGTCTACCACGTGGACGAGGGGCCGGCCGGGGAGCAGCCCATCCCCTGGTATGTGCTACCCTTCATCCTCGGCGTGCCCATCCTCGCCGTGGTGGTCTGGTATGCGATGAACCGGGAGATAGAGGGGGGTGGGACGGGGTGACCCCATCGGGAAGGCACTGGGCCATCTCGTTCCTGGTGGTGGCGGGATTGGCGATCCTCATCACGGCCCTGTCGTCACCCAGCTCCGCCCAGACCGACCCTCCCGACCTGGGGTGGGAGAACTGGACGGTGGCGGATACCACCGTCATGGAGGGCCGCTTCATCATGCTCAAGGGTGACCTGCTCGTTGAGTCCGGTGGCGAGTTGACGCTGGACGACACAATGTTGCTGTTCGCCTGTGCGGAGCCTGGCGAGTTCGGTCTCACCGTCGAGAGCGGTGGGTCCCTGCACATCGTCAACGGCAGCACCATCGCCGCCGCCCGCATGACCACCCCCTGGACCTTCGAGGCGAGGAACGGCTCATCCCTTCGTGTCCTGGATTCCACCGTCGCCGCCTGCGGCGTGCGAGCGTACGGACTCCACCCGGTCTGGGAAGAGCTGGGGATGTACGTGGGGACCTCGGACGCGACCATAGAGGACACGAGGTTCTACGGTGGCTTCATCGGCCTTGTACTGGCCCGTGACGTCCTCGCCGCACCCGTCCGCAACTGCAGCTTCGAGAACTACTACGGCATCGTCACATGGGGGACGAGCGTGGAGGATTGCACCTTCCGGGACCAGCAGTACTACGGCGTCCTCGTTCACGGTGGGAGGACCACCAATATCAGTCGTTGCAGGTTCGAGGGGATATACTCCACTTGCATCCAAGTCGGTTTCCATGACATCGAGTTCGGCGTGATCCACCCCGCAGCGGCCACCATCAGGGACTGCTCCATTCTCCGTTCCGTGCGGGGGGTGAGGATAGCGCCACTCTCCTTCGCCACCATCGCTGACTGCACCTTTGACGGCATCGAGGACGCGGCGTTCTACGCCGAGCCCACCTCCGGTGCCCTGCTTGTGAACGGTCACTATTCGAACTGCTCGGTGGCCATCCTCTCGGATAGGAACACGACGGTCGCTTGGACCGTCACCGACGAGGCGGCCGTCGTCGGGGGAAATGTGACGCTGTCCGGTGACCTGGTGCTTGGTGCCGGGGCCGAGGCGAGGCTCCTTGAATGCAGGGACCTCACGATGCTCAGCGATGCCTCGACCCCCCTCTCACTGACCCTCGGTGCCGGTGCGAACCTGGTACTGGTGAACGGCTCGTTACAAGTGCCGGACAGGTCCGCGGGTTCCTTGAATTGGACATCCGTGAGGCTGGAGGGCGCCCGGGGAAGGCTGAGCCTGACGGGCGTCACGAGGATCAACGTGAGTTATCCGGTGGAGCTCGAGGAACTCGTGTGCGTCGACACAACGCTCCCCCTTGGTGAATGGCGCGTTGAAAGGGTGCATCTGGAGAACTGCTCCCTCGTACCCGACCCTGGGGGATACCCCCCCCTCCTCACCATCCACGCCCCCCCCGGCCAGATGGGGATGGGCGATGCGGGGGAGCTGGTACATTGCCGTCTTGGGGATCCAACGGACCCATTTCCCATCAACGCGTCGTGGCTCGTGCTCGAGGCTGGAAGGCTCAGGTCCTTGGACTTCCTCCACGGTACGCGGGGGCTCATCGAGGACGGCCTCGTAGGCCTTCCCGAGCAGGAGGGCATCGCCGACCTCGAGGTCCTGTGGTCCATGACCCTTAGGGTCCAGTGGCAGAATCAAGACCCCATCCCCGGGGCGCGGGTGACCCTCACCGATAGCTTGGGAACCTCCTCCGTCCTTGTCGCCGACGGGGAGGGGAATGTCCCCGCCATCCACCTCATGTCCGAACGTGCCATGAGCTCGACCTCGGTGACCTACCATTACCCCTTCGACCTGGTCACCAACGTGGCTGGCCTCCAGGGCTCATTGAGGATATTCGAGGTAGTGTCAGCAATCGAGACCTCCCTGATCGTCGTGGACCTCGTAGCGCCAGAGCTGGAGGTGGACCAGGGCCATTCAATGGCCATGAATGTCAATGTAACGCACATCAGGGGACGGGGGCTGGATTCCCACAGCGACCTTTCCTTCATGGAGGTGGCGGTCCTGCCGTACGAATACTCGCGGGTGCCCCTTGGGGTCGATGGGGCCTTCGATGTCGAGGTGCGGTTTAAGGTCGGTTTCCAGACCGTTGCCCTGCGATTGTACGACAAGGTGGGGAACCGGGTCACGTGGCTCATCGAAGTGTACTACACGACATCGCCACCATACCTGATCGTCCAGGAGCCTTTGAGCGGCTCCTGGCTCAACACCGACCACGTCTACGTGTCAGGCCTCACAGAGCCCAATTCCACAGTGACGGTCAACGGCATACCTCATATCGCCGTGAACGGCAGCTTCGGCTTGCCACTGCCCCTTGACGAAGGCGAGAACCTGCTCATGATCACCTCGGTGAGCCCCGCTGGTAACCAGAATCGTACGCTCCTGGTGGTCCATAGGGACACCGTTCCCCCCGCACTGGTCGTGACCCATCCGACCGGGTCCCCATTTACCACACGCAACCCCAACGTGACGGTCACGGGGACCACGGGACCGGGTTGCCAGGTCTTCCTGGATTCAGAATGGATCGAGGTGGGTGAGAACGGGACCTTCTCCGCCGCTCTGAGCCTGTCCCAGGGAAGCACGACCATAACGATACGGGCAGTGGACATCGCAGGGAACACAGCCTCTCTTGAGGTCGAGTTCCTCATCGATTCACTGCCCCCGTTCCTCAGGGTTCTCTGGCCTCCGCGAGGGGAATTGCTGACGAACACCACCGCGGTCACCATTCGTATCCTGACCGATCCGGGGACGAACCTCACGATCGGAAACGAGTCCTTCATCGCCGAGGCTGCCGAGGTCATACATACCATCGCTTTGGGGGAGGGCTACCATGAGATAACCATCGGGGCGTCGGATCAAGCGGGTAATACCGAGGTGGTCCGTAGTGCGGTGTGGGTGGACCTGACGCCCCCCCTCCTGGAACTGGTCCCGTCGCTTCCTGCGAGGACGGCCAGTGCACTGGTGTGGTTGAATGGGACGACCGAGCCAGGCTCCACCGTCGAGGTCAACGGGGAACGGGCGACGGTAGGTCTGGACGGTCGGTTCTCCGTGATGCTGCTCCTCAGCGAGGGCATCAACCACATAGAGGTGGTCTCGCGGGACAGGCACGGGAACCGGGTGGCGGGCGCGATGGATGTGGAGATGGTCCCCACTCCCCAGCAGGACGGGGAGGGGGTCTCTACCCTGGTCCCCGCCCTTCTCATAGGGTCCGCAACCTTCCTGGTCGTCGAAGTGGCCATCCTCAGATGGCTCGGCCGTCGTCGCCGGGAAGGGGACACGGAGGCCAATAGATGACCGCACCGGCAGTGCATGGTCTGCAGTATGAAGCTTGCGGGGAGGACCGTTACCACCCCCTGGCGGGTGACCGGAACAGGGTTGTCCTCGGGCTTCGAGGACATCATATCCTTAATTACTAATACCCGATAGATTGAAGAGGTAAAGGCGAGGCGTCCACATGTCGATAAGGTTCCCGAGGTGCCCTGTCCATGGCAACGCAGCCATCGGGCATGTATCAGTCTGGCTCCTCGTTTCCATCATTGCGGTCCTCATCACCCTGATCGTCACATGGCAATCCGATGGGTCCCAGGCGGCGCTCATCGACGATGAATCTTGGCCAGGCCACCAATCCCAGTATTACGACTGGGAGCACGCGCACCCCGTTCCCAGTTCCGAGTGGGGGGAGGTCCTCGTCGTGAGGAAGGACGGCGGGGGGGACCTGGACTTCCTGCGATTGGATGACCTCACGGTGGGGGACCTGGTCTCGGTCCAGGTGAATCATTCCACCCGTTCCGAGACGGTCGAGTACTTGGTCTCGACGCCGGACCGGTTCCCGATATGGGTCTATTACTTCGATGGCAGCTCACCGACCACGGAGTTCACGATCGAATTCGCCGTGCTCCTGCAGGGCTCCTATTACATCCATACCGGTCGTGGCATCGGTGTGGCCTTCTCCGGGTTCAACATAACGGTCTCGGGCAGCGGCGGGACCGGGGACGGGAACGACTCCCCCGCGGGAGCGGAGGAGCTCCAGGATGATACACCGCTCGCAAGGTCCATCGGTCAGCCCCTCGACCCCGCTGATTTCTACGTGGTCCATCTCGCGCCAGTCGGCGGAGAGAGGCTCTACATAGGCCTCGTCCTCGTCATCCCCGAAGGGGCTTACATCCAATGGGAGCTCTACAACTCGACGGGGGTCCGCAGGTCCAGCCTGTCATACGACTCGGACACGATGAAACGGGGCTCCTCCGAGGGCTTCCTACCCGAGCGGATCCACAGTGAGGACGATTACTATCTCAGGATATGGGCGATCGAGGGTTCAGGAGAGTACACGATAACGGTCAACGTGACGGACTACGTGGACGAAGACGACGACGACTTCGATACAGCGGTCGAGCTGTTCGACGGGTCTCATTCCAATGGGACCGTCCACGCCCTCCTGGACCCGCTGGACTTCTTCAAGATAATGCTGACCGGAGGCTCCCCCCTCCACGTCTGGTTGGAGGTCGACGGCGATGCGGACATCTTCCTGTACGGGGAGGACAGGCTCAGGTACGCGAGCTCGACCGAGAACGGCACCCGGACGGAGTACATCCACTACCGAGTGCCATCGGACGGTACAGGCTGGTATTATCTCAAGGTCGAACCCTATTCCACGGAACCTCCGGTACAGACGATCCGATATCACCTGTGGGTGCTGACCAACCTCTACCCCGAGGTAAGCGAGGCGTATGCAGAGGTGTACGCGAACAGGACCCTGAAGGAGGACGTGGTGGACGATGGTGTGCTCCTGGATCGCCTTTTCTATGATCCAGAGGGTGGGACGTTGACCTTCGATGTCCTGCCCGGTCACAACACAACGCTCCTCAACGTCACGATCACGGTTGATGACAGGTTGTCGATCACGACCGCCCCCAACGCCTCT
>CBDUQW010000115.1:0-9297 GCA_965369625.1 uncultured Thermoplasmata archaeon
GACCTTCTACGTGCTCGAGGGCAAGGTCAGGGTCGAGCTGGACGAGGGCGAGCCCGTTGAGTTCGGAAAAGGCGACCTGGTCACCTTCCCAGAGGGCACCGGCTGCACCTGGAAGGTGGAGGAGCCCATCCGGAAGCACTACCGGTTCGGATAGTGGGTGCACCATCTGACAATATATTAATAATCCGACCCCTATCAATGACCATCCATATCGGGATGGGGTCGTGTTGAGGAGACCGAAAGGCATTCTGTGCGTAGGGATAATGCTATTGCTGGTCCTCAGTTCCTGGTCTGCACGGGACTCTGACCAACCGGCAGGATTCGAAGACATCGATATCCTCGCACCCCTACCAGCAGGTCCAGACAATGAATTACTCGACTATTCAGGGTTCAGTGCCTCCCAATCCTTCATCGAGAACAAGGGCCAGAAAGGACCTGGCGCGGGCGAATTCTATCATTCCGGGGGGCCGTGCTCTATCGCCTTGGGCAAAGGGGGGGTATCGTATCTCCTTCGCGGTGACGATGGGAGCTTGGCATTGGTACGTGTCACTTTTCAGAACGCCAACGACGTTACCCCTGTGGGAAGGGGATCTAACGGACACGTGAACAACTATTTCATCGGGAACGACCCCGACCTCTGGGTCACGGGTGCCAGGAGCTTCAGCAAGGTCGTCTACCAGGAGCTCTGGGAAGGTATAGACCTCCGATTCGGCCTCCGTGATGGCCTAGCGAAGTACGAGTTCATCGTACATCCGGGAGGTGACCCATCACATATCCAGCTGGGGGTGGAGGGACACGAGACGATGACCGTCGAGGAGGATGGGTCTTTGACCATCCGCACGGCGGTTGGCCAGATATCTGACCGGGGACTCGTCGCATTCTACATTGATGACCCTGGAGAAAAAATCCCATGCGGGTTCGACCTTCTATCCCGGGACTCTTACGGTTTCTCCTTGAGCCCGTTCCACACCGGGAGAACAGTCGTCATCGACCCGTTGATCTACGCCACGCTCCTCAACGGGGAGTGGCACGACGATGCGTATGGCCTCGATGTGGACACCAACGGTTCAGCCTACCTGGTCGGGAGGACCTACTCCGACCAGTTCCCGATAACTCCTGGTGTTTATAAAACGTCCAAGGCCAACGACGACAGGATCTACGATGGGTTCGTGACGAAGATGAGCGCCAATGGGACCTCGATGGTGTACTCCACCTTCCTTGGTGGAAACAATCTCGACGTGACCAAAGACATCTCCGTTGACCAGGATGGCTCGACCTACATCTTGGGGTATTCCGAATCCCCGGACTATCCAGTCACGGCGGGGGCTTACCACAACAGGACTGTCGAAAGTGGGGGCCTCGACTTTTTCTTGACCAAACTCGACCCGAGTGGATCCTCCCTCGTCTATTCGCTAACGATAGGTAGTTCGGACAGGGATTACCCGGGCAATATTGTGGTGGACCCTGACGGCTGCGCTTTCATATCAGGAGTTGTCGATGCGTGGGACTATCCTATCACTATGGGGAGACATCCCTCCAAATGGACACGCGTTGATGATCAGGATGTCTTATCGAAGTTCAGCGCGAACGGTTCGGAGTTGCTGGCATCCAGATATATCGATGTGGAAGCGAACCTCAAGATGGGGGGGATGGACATCGACGAGAACGGTGACATCTACATCTGTGGAGGGACGAGCTCTCCCGATTGGCCGACCACTGCTGGGACCCTGACACCGAGTGTGAATTCCCCCGCCTACGCCTATAGGACGGTGGTTTCCAAGTTGAGCGGCGACCTTTCGACGTTCCTCGTCTCCACATACCTCTACGATCAATACGAGACCTCCAGGTCCAATATTCACGTGGACGATGGGGGTTATGTATACGTCGTGGGTAGCACACGGAACTCGGCGTTCCCAACGACGCCTGACGCATACAAGCGGACCTTTAGCGAGCTGAACAACGCCTTCGTGCTGAAATTGACCCCAGGGATGGATGATGTTCTGTTCTCTTCGTTCATGTTCCCGGTAGAAGAAAGACAGCTCTACATCGATGTGGACAGCGATGGGAATATCTACATAGCGGGAGGGTGCCAGGAGGGCGATATTCCTGTCACGTCCGATTGTATGGATTGCCAGCCAGGTGGACAGTTCGATGCCTTCGTGGCTTTTATGACCAACAACGCGACCGACCTTGTTTTCGCCAGCTACATCGCAGGAACCTGGAATGATAATTGTCGTGGGATTGCCGTCGATATCATGAGGAACGTGTACGTGGCAGGCGGAACGCAATCCCCTGACTTTCCCATCACACCTGGTTCGATAAGCACAAACGTCACCAAGTCTGCAGCCTACATCGTAAAGTTCGGTCCCACATATTCAAACGAGACGGCGGTGGAGATCGACGATGGACCGATCCTCTACAGTCGATACCGGGCCTACGACTTCCGCGTGGATACGAACCCCATGAGGTCGGTCACACCCGCCACCTCGACCGGCCTGGTACTGGACCCCGGAGGTGCCGGGATCTCCCTGCGATGGACCGAGGGCAGGTCCAGTAACTCATTCTTCATCGATTCGGACCCCCTGGGATTGGTCGAGCTGGTCTCCGGCCCCGACGATGTGGAGAGGGACTGGGATAACAACACGATGACACTGAACTTCAGGGTACTGTTCAACTGGACATGGCCTCACGAGGGGTTGTGCGACGCGGTGGTGGAGACCATCAACTTCACGGGGGGCAAGAGCCTATTCAGGACAGAAGATCTGTTCTCCGTAGAGAACGACCTCCAGCTTCACGGGGATATGCTCGCCCGGACGGACAGGGGCGAGCTGATGGAGGATGACTGGGTCGGGGTCGGTGAGAACATCACGGCCTGGGGCCCTGTGGTCGTCTACCAGGGTACCACGGACATATACCCTCCGGCCGGGTCGTGCTCCGTGGTCCTGATGGATGACGACGGTGACAGGGCGAAGGAGCCCATGAATGGGCCTGGACCGATACCAGTAATGATAGTGTCGGATCCGGAGACCGATCTGGACGAGACCCTCCGAATGACGTTGGATGACGTGCCGGGTGATGAGGTCCAGTTCGAGTTACCCGCCTTCAGTATCCGTGTGGACGGCGATATGCCGTTCTTCAGGAACGCGATGCCAGATGGCGATGATTGGCACAGCTCATCTCAGGTCCTAGTGGCCATCACGGCCGACGATTCGGCCACATCGGGGGTGGACGCGAGTACGCTGGAGTACTCCTACTCTACCCCAAGCACGGAGGGTTTCACCGAATGGACCCGCATAGGCCTTGAGACCACCGGGGACGGTCCCACCGCCGATGGTCTTGTGTCCATTGACATGCCAGATGGCGACATGAATCTGGTCAGGTGGCGAGTGAAGGACCTGATGGGAAATGGCTTCATCGAATCCCACCACTATAGGGTGAAGGTCGATACAAAGAACGTGACGTACTCGGACTTCAGCCCAGACGGTTGGCAAACGGAACTGTCAGTGGCGACAAACGTCGTGATACACGATACTGAAGGGTCCGGCATCGACGTGAGCTCCATACAATACCGGGCATCGAGCCACAATCTCTCGGCTTACGGGACATGGATTGAGTGGGATGCCAGTGGGATGACCGACACCAGGGACGTTGAGGTCCAGGTGGTCCTTGCCCTTGCCGAGACCCCGTTCAACTACATCCAGTGGCGGGCGATGGACATAGCCGGCAACGGGTATACCACATCCCCCAACCACCGTATCAGTACTGATACCACTCCGGTCTCATGGAGCGATTTCTCTCCCCTCGGGACGGGCATACAGAACACGTCGGTCGTGACATGTTGGATCCGCGTCACCGATGGCCCCCTGGGAAGCGGTGTGGACATGGCAAGCATCGATGTCAGGTATCTGTCAGGAGGCGAGGTGCTTGCGGACTGGACCTCCCTCGGAATGGATGGCTCCTTGACGACCGACAGGTTCTCCATGAGGACGATCGGACTGATGGATGGTACGACCTCCATCGAATTCAGGGGAACCGACGTGGCCGGCAACGGCCCCAACTCATCAGCCGAACATATTTTGGTCGTTGACACCACAGCTCCGGAGATCGTCGATATAGTGGTAGCGCCCCTGGAGGACGGGAACCTTACCGACTATCGGGTGACAGCCCGTGTGAGGGACATTCTGGCGGGGGTGGAAATCAACTCGTCAAGGTTCCGTGTGGGTGTCGTGGGTGTCGGATACTCGGAGGGATGGAAAGGGTTCCACCTGCTGGACGGCCAGGAATGGCATTCCATCGACCTCCACGTTGCGTTCCGCTCCGGCCTTCTGAATACCATAGAAATCCAGGTAACTGACCTGGTGGGTAACAGGGCAGTCGTCAAGGGTCCCTCGACATGGGTCAACACACCACCAGTGGCGATGATCTCTTCCCCCGCGGACATGTCGGAGTGGACGGAGGGGGAACCCATACCCCTTGACGGCCGTGGAGCCTTCGACCCCGACGACCAACCGATCGATTACGAGTGGACCTACATTGCTGCCCTCTTCAGCACGGACCCGGTCCTGTGCTGTGATAATGCCGAGGGTCTCATCGACCTTTCTCGAGGCAACTATACGATCATTCTGACCGTTTTGGACAGCAATGGCAGCATGGGATCAGCTAGTGTTCAAGTGACAGTACTACCCGGTTCTCCGTTAAGGACCGAGGACACCGGGGTCCCATTCATCGGGGTCATCTTCGTTCTACTCCTCGTAGGATGCCTTGGGGTCGCTGTGGCTCTGATCAAGAGGCAATCGATCCGAACTGACGCTCCTAGAGAGGCGGACACAGCCCCAAGAAGGATGCCTCCAAAGCGGCCCCCACGATGACGAACGAGGAGTTGTCAGAGCAGAGGGCGGCGATCCGCCGTACCACGTCGGGACAGGGATGACATCGCAGCAGCGTCCACTCGGGGTGGTCACGGGGAGCGAGTCCCCTCGCGCACGTCGAGAGTGGGCAGGGTCAGGTGGTCCGTCGTTCGATGGTTGTATCAAAAACTATAAGAGAAGAGGCTGGACAAGAACTCAACCGGCGCCTTGAAGGGGGGATTACCGATGTCCTTCTGGACACCTTCGTCGATACTGGCCGTGGTCCTGCCGATCGTGATCGTCACCGTCCTCACCTCGGTCGCCGTCTCGTGCGAGGGGGCGGACCGGGAGATCATGGGGGACTGGGTGGTCACAGACGGGATGACCCACGTCTCGAACGAGACCATAGATGTCCGGGGGGACGTCATCATCAGGGAGGGCGGTCACCTGAGGCTGGACGACTGCACCCTCCTCATCAACGGCACCCGGGATGGGGAGTACGGGCTCGAGGTCAACCGCACCGGCCAGCTCGAGGCCTACCGTACCGAGATCGTCGGGAGCCCTGGACGCATCGTGGTGAGGATATACAATGAGACACTCCTCCAAGGTTGCACCCTGGACCACATCCATAGTACGAGATTTGTGAGTGGTGTGGTGCTCTACGACGGCGACATCACCATCCGTGACACCTTGATCAAGGACGCCAACTGGAGCTGTCTCGAGGTCCACACGGACCTCACCATGGTGAACGTCACGACGATGGACGTGGAGTACCGCCAGATGTACATCTTGAACACACTGGCAAGCGATAGGTTCTGCGTGAGCATGGAGGGATGCCACTTCGATGGCAACGCATTCGGTGTGGGTCGCACGACCTACGGTGTCCAGGTCGCGGTCTACACAGGATACGAGGAGGTCACCATCGTCGTGGCCAACTCGACCTTCGAGATGTTCACGACCGGGATGGTCGTCTCCTGCTACGAAGGGCTCACGTTCACGGCGGAGGGCTGCGAGATGGTCAACTGTTGGACGGGGTTCTACATCTACCAGACCGCTTCGACGGTGGTCCTCAGGAGGAACCTGATGCGGCAGGCCAGCGTTCGCGTCAGGGCCGGTGGTACCCCCGACCTCCGGATCGAGGACTGTGTCATAGAGCAGGGGGGCCTTAGCTTCGAGGCCCTTTGGGCCGGCAGCTACGAGTGCACCGTCGAGAACGTCACGCTCCGCAACTGCACCGAGGGGGTCAGGGCCACAGGTTCGGCGGGTGGAGGCACCATCGAGATATCCGTGAGGAACTCCTCCCTCGAATCCGTGGACACGGGCTTCATCGCTGGGCAACGCGCCCGGATATCCGTTCACGACACCGTCCACATCCCCGGGAGCGGCAGGGCCGTCGGAACGGGTTCATGGGTCCGGGGCTACGTCACGCTGGACATAGAGGAGGTCAGGTGGAGGGACGGACCCGGGATCGGGGACGGCGGCCTCCATCTCAAGGACCGGGACGGCGTCACCCAGACGGTGTTCGACACAAGCGACCTGGTCCCGAGGGAGTTCCTCGGGTGGGAGAGGTCCGAAACATCGAGCTTCACCCACGTGTGGTTGGAACCGGCCATCATGGTGGACGACCACTGGTTCCCGGGGGAGAGGTACATCATCTGGGAGACCGGCCCGACCGTCATCGAGATCATCGACGATGTCCCGCCCACCGTCGAGATAGCGTTCCCCCTCAACGCGACCGGCGTGAACGTCTCCTCCCCCCTCGCCCGGGGCGGGTACGAGGAGTTGGGCTCCGGAATGGCGTACCTCCAGTACGCGATCGACAACGGTACCTTCGAGGCCTTCACCAGCTTCGATGACGGCCGATGGGACCTCACCCTCCCCTCCCTGACCGACGGTGACCACAACCTGTCCGTTGGGGGCGTCGACGCCGGGGGCAACGTGGGCAACGTCACATCCGTGGGCTTCGTGGTGGACACCGTTAAGCCGATGATGGACATCCCGCCGCCCCCGGGACTCGTCAACCGGTCCGACCTGATGCTGGCGGGCCGAACCGAGCCCGGGTGCCACCTGACCGTCGACGGCGGCTGGGTCCCGCTGGAACCCGACGGTTCCTTCACCATCGGCATCCTCCTGGAGGAGGGACCGAACCAGCTCGTCATCAGCGTCATGGACTGGGCGGGGAACACCAACGGCACCACCTTCCACGTCGTGTGCGACACCATCCCCCCGTCCCTCAACGTCACGAGCCCCTCCAACCTGACATGGGTGAACACCACCTGGACGGATGTGGAGGGCACCTTCGAACCCGGGGCGACCCTCTCCGTGATGGGGGAGGATGTGCCGGGGACCGACGGCACCTTCATCCACAGGGTGGACCTGGTCGAGGGCGAGCTCACCATCAACGTCACGGCCAGGGACGCGGCGGGCAACCCTGCCACGGCGGTCATCGTCCTGTTCGTGGACTGGACCGCCCCCGTACTGACCATCACCCGGCCTGAGGGGGACGTGACCGTCACCCGGGACCTGGTGATGTGGATCTACGGTGAGGTCGATGACCCGATGATAGGCAACGTCACGATCGACGGGAAGGTTGTGAACACCTTCTCGGGGGGTTTCTCCAAGCTCTGCACCCTACTGGAGGGAAGCAACGGATACGTCATCACGGCCACCGACGCGGCCGGGAACACGGCCTCGACGACGGTCGTGATCATCCGGGACCTGGCCCCGCCGACCTACGAGGTCGTCCTCGACCCGGTCGGGGGGGAGGTCCTCGAGGTCGCGGGCAAGCTCTACTCCACGGCCCCGACCATGGAGGTCCACGTCACCACCGACGAGCCCGCCGCCATCATCCATCCTGACGGGTCGGTCCGCCCCCTGGCCGAGGAACATCGATGGACCCAGGAGCTGGTGGAGGGGCTGAACGTCCTCCGGTTCGACGTCGAGGACCTTGCCGGCAACAGGGGCACCAGCTACGTCGAGGACGTCTTCCTCGACACGACGGTGCCCATCATCGTGGTCTACGAGCCCCTGCCCGGCTCCAAGACCACGGAGGACAGGGTCTTCATCCACGGTCGCACCGAGGAGGGGTCGGTGGTCAGGGTGGCGGGAACCCCCGTCGATGTCGACACGAACGGGGAGTTCCGGCGGTTCGTGGACCTGGTGGTGGGTCCGAACGAGATATCGATAGAGGTGTCCGATCCGATGGGCAACGTCAACGGGACCCTCGTTCCTGTCGAGAGGGTGGAGGACACGGAGGGCGAGGGGGACCTCGGTCTCCTTTGGACCGTCATATTCATCGTCGTCGTCCTGGCCCTGGCGCTCATTGGCATCCTCGCAGCGGCCCGGAGGAATCGACGCGGTCCGGACCAGGCCAGGGGAGGTGAGGACTCCCCCGACGGTCCGTCAGGTCCTCCCCCGGAGGAGGAGGAGGAGGAGGCGCCCCCCGAGGCGGAGGTCAGTTCCCAATCAGATTGGGAGGAGTACTAGACGAGGGCAGTCCTGGAGCAGCGTCCCCTGCTCATCTACAAGATGGCCGAGATGGAGGTGGAGGCCTTGGGGTCCGTAGAGGATGACGAGGAGGACGACTCGGACGAGGATACCGAAGAGGACGACGAGGAGGTCGACCAGACGACCGATACCGATTTCAATGCGTCGGCCCAATACGCCAGCGGGGCCGTGACGAGTTGACCATGAGGGACGAGGCCAAGCGGACGCAGAAGGACAGGCACCGCCGCCGCGCCCTCTTCATCAACGTGCTCTTCACGGGCCTGGCCCTGGTGTTCATCGCCTTCCTCTTGGTGATGGCCACCCACTGGCCCCGGACGCTGGTCGAGGAGGAGGGCGTTCGCGGCGTCTGGAGCGCCGACGTGGGGACCGAGTGGGACATCATCTCGGTCGCCCACGGGCTGGACCTGTCCGAGGACACGGTGATGGTCTGGTCCGTCACCAGGGGGTCCGACAACGAGACCGTCGAGGAGGGCGTCCAGACGGGCTCGGACGACTACCTGGTCATCGCGGAGCTGGCGGAGGCTGGGGAGTACACCGTGCACCTGGACCCCGAGGGGCGGAACGACCACAAGCCCTACGACGTGAGGGTCCGGGAGCACTACCTGAGCCCCGTCACGGTGGAGGCGATGTACATATTCGCCGCCGCCGTGCTGGCCTACGTGGTGGGCGTCACAGGCCTCGTCCTCCTGTACCCCCACAGACGGAGGTTCCACGAGGAGTACAAGCTGACCTGGTGGGTGACCGGACCCCTGTTGGGTGTGTCGGCCATCGTGGTGCTCGTTCTTCCTTGGTTGTGAGGGCGGGAGCGCGGCCGGTGTGCGTTCCCGTCCTCCCTTCCCCGGGAGGACGGCCACGGGGACAGGTATGCGGTCGGGATTTTATCATGTACATTAAATTTAAGTGTACCCAGCCCCATATCGTCCCGACCCCCTGGTACTGTACA
>CBDUQW010000116.1:0-9262 GCA_965369625.1 uncultured Thermoplasmata archaeon
GTATCAGGTGATCAAGGTAGCCAGGCTCTCGAAACAGCAGGAGAAGCTCGTCAAGCATTTGGGACTATCTGGGTATATAAACTCCGAAACATGAGTGGTATATCATTTTTAGGGAGCCAGCGCCCCCTCACTCGTTCACGGTCTCGTGGACGCCCCACGGGTGGTGCACCCGCACGGTGATGGGAAAGGAGCCCCGCACGGACTCGGTGATGATGCACAGGTCGGTGTACCTCTCCAGCGCCCGCATGAGGCGCTTGCGCTCCTTATCGGTGACGACGATGTGGACGTCGATGTCCAGGGACTCAACACGGCGGAACATGTCCTCGGTCACGCGCATCTCCACGTGGCCCTTGGCGGAAAGCCCTCCGGGCACCACGCGGGCCTTGGCCAGGTAGTAGTTGAGGGCGGAGGCCATGCAGTACGTGGACGAGGCGACGAACATCGAAACGGCTTCGGGACCGTGGCCCGGCCCCATGGCAACAGGCTCCTCCATCAGGAGCTGGCCCTCGCGGGTGCGGAAGGACGCGTCGAACCTGCAGCCGTCCAGGTGCGCCAGCTCCACGTCGCATATCTTCGCGAAGGGGTCTTCGGGGTCGTCAAGGAGCTTGGGGCGCCTGGGTTCCTCGCCTTCCGCCATGGTGACGGCAACACGGAGACACCGAATAAACGTTTGGGCGGAGGTACCAGGGGTCACCTGACGTACCTGACCTCGCATCGAAGGTCCCAGAATCGCGCCATGTCCTTGGCCTCCCTCCTGATGGCGGGTCTCACACCGGCCGGGAGCCCGGCGAAGGGCTCGATGGTCATGATGGCCTTGGAGGTCTTCCTGTCAACGGACCAGATGGCGGCGGCGCGGCCGTTCACCAGGACCACCGGCATGATCCACCCGGCAGGGCGGGAGACCCGCTTGAGGTAGGGCCTGTCAACGACCTCGGTGCGCTCCTTGTGGCCCAGGAGGAAGGTGTCGAAGTGGCCCAGGAAGTCCACATGGACCCCATCGGGCTCGAGGGTTGAGGCCACCTCGTAATCCGCCCTCAGCATCGCGCACATCCTGCCCCCGTGCTCGACCTCCACGGTCTCGTCGGCCAGGGCGGTCCATGGGCCCTTGCACTCCTTGACGGTGGACGCGGTCCAGCCCACGAAGTCCTGGACCCGGGCGGGGCCGTAGGCGTGGAGGTGCCTTCGCATCAGCTGTGCTAGGGCCTCCTCCATGGGCGGGGGGTCCCACTCTGGAAGGAGGTGGTCCCGGCGCATGAAGGTGGCGTTCTGCCCCCGGTCCGGGCCGAACACCAGGTCGCCCTCCAGGAAGCCCTGCTTCATGACGCCCCCCCAGCTGCCCTCCACCCAGCGGCGGTGGCGGGAGCCCACGACGGGCACGACCGCGTTCGCCAGCTCCTTCCGGGTCAGGGGGCCGCCCTCCAGGGCCTCGAGGGCGGCGTCCATGATCGTCCTCCTTACCTCCGATGTGAGGCCCGCCCGCTCGTACCAGCTCCGTGATATCCGCTGGAGGGACTCGCCCAGGGCCGAGATGTAGATGGGAAGGTCCTCGGTAGGCAGGATGTGCACCGTGTGGCGCATGATCCAGATCTTGACCAGGCTCCGGTCCTTCCAGAGGGCGTCGTCCACCATCCCCGGGGTGAGGCCGCGGGTGCGGGCCCGGAAGGAGAGGCGGGCCGCGCTGGCCACCTGGGCCTGGATGCCGCCGGTGTCGCGGGCTACGGCGACCAGGCGGTCGGGAGGAAGGGGGTCCCGTAGGTGGTGGCTACCGCGCCTGAATGCGGCGACCTGCTCCGGTGTGATCGTGGCCATACCCCGGTCTCCCTCCCGTCGGGATGGGCGTTTTTCATATATATTGAATGTTCGAGCGGAAAGTATATTGACCTCCCAGGTTTTAGGGGTCCAGAAGACCACAGGGGATAGGGGTCCCCTCGTGGCGAGGAGGAGAGAGACTTGCGTTCAAGAAGATTCATAGGTGTGATGAGCGTCGCGACCGTGCTCGTGATGGTGCTGGCCGGGTTCGCGGCTGTGCCTGGGGCCGCAACTGATGAGACGATCAGAGTGGTGGTCACATTCAAGGACAAGGTCGATGAGAAGGTCATCAAGGATGCGGGTGGCAAGGTCGTCGATAGCATGTCCTCCATGCCCGTCTTGGTCACCGACATCAAGAAGTCGGACATCTCTAGCCTCATGAAGAACGGGAAGGTGAAGGCCGTCGAGTTGGACCAGAAGGCCACAATCACCAGGCCTGGCAAGAAACCACCGCGGCCTGATCCCGAACCGGATGACACTCCGCCCACCCCAGAGCTCCAGTGGGGCGTTGACAGGATAGATGCGGAGGCCGTTTGGCTTCTGGCCGAATATGATGCTGGGGTCGGCATCACGGTGGCCATTCTCGATACGGGTGTGGACAAGGACCATCCAGAGCTCTCCGGGGCCTTGGTGGCCGGATACGATATCATCAACGACGATGATGACCCCGATGACGACAATGGACACGGCACCCATTGCGCTGGAATCGTGGCCGCTGCATACAAGAACTCGATGACCGGCCTCAACCACAACGGAGTGGTCGGAGTTGCCCATGGTGTGAGCATCATGCCAGTGAAGGTCCTGGACAGTGGCGGCTCGGGCACGTACACAGAGATCGCTGACGGGATCATCTGGGCCGCGGACCATGGTGCCGATGTCATCTCGATGAGCCTCTCAGGAAGGTCTGGGAGTACCTTACTTAGGGACGCCATCAGGTACGCCATCGACGAAAATGATGTCGTCGTGGTAGCGGCCGCTGGGAATGCTGGAAAGAGGAACGCCAACATGAACAATGTCCAGTATCCTGCGAAATATCCCGAGGTTATTGCCGTGGGAGCCACTGATTCTAAGGATGCGAGGGCCAAGTTCTCTTCCACGGGGACCGGTCTCGATGTGGTAGCTCCAGGGGTCACTATCTGGTCGACCAACAATGACGGCAAGTGGAAGGCCGCCTCGGGTACCTCCATGGCCTGCCCCCATGTTGCAGGTACTGTCGGCCTCGTCCTGTCCAACTCTTTACCTGGTGCGGGTTCGTGGACCCCTGAGCTGATGCACGCCCACATCAACGCCTCGGTAGAGGACTTGGGGGCGAACGGCAGGGACTCTGCCTATGGATACGGCCTGGTTGACACCTATCTCGCTGTGACGGGATTATCCGGCGGCGATGACTGAAGGGATCCGTTAGACCTGTCAGGCCATCCGATGATTTCATTAGTGGGAACGAGGTTACATGGTCTGGTGGATAGTTGGAGCCCATCCCCTACGGCGCGGGCACCCTCCCCTTCGACAACGCCCGCGATTCCGTCGACTACGTCGAGGCCTACTTCGCCGAGTTCCCCTTCGTGCCCCAGGACTTCGAGGCCGAGGCCCTCGAGATCTGGCGCGGGCGGGAGTTCCCCCGCATCAAGACCCAGGACTGGGGCCCGGTGTCGGGCGAGATCGTCGACCTGGAGGCCTACTGCGACCGGCTGGAGCGGGCGGCCCGTGCGATGGCGCCCCTGGCGCCTCGTCGGTGGATGGTGCTGGACGAGCCCGTGTTCCAGTCCATCGGGACGCCCTTCTTCCCCGGCAGTCCCGACCTGGCCCTGGAGGCGGTGAACGCAGTCATCAACTCGACCGACATCCCCGCCAAGTGGGGGCTGCACGTGTGCGGGAACACCGACTTTTCCATGCTGTCGCGGCTGGACATCGACCTGTTCCACTTCGACGCGTGGATGGCCTGGGATGCCATCAAGCTCTACAAGGCCGACCTGGAGGCCTTCATCGGGTCCGGCGGCATGGTGGCGCCTGGCCTTGTGCCGGTGGGGCCCGAGGATGGGGAGGACGTGCGGACGGTGGAGATCGCGCGGGATGCCGCGGTGGTGCTCGGTGACATGGGGCAGGAGGAGCTGCCCATCGGACCCGCCTGCGGCATGAAGGCGGTGAGCGGGGAGAGGGCCCACCGGGTCGGGGAACTGATCCGGGGCGCGATAGATGTCATTTAGGGGCTGTTTTCGGCCCCTGAATGTGAAACATTTTATACCTTCGTATTGTTCCGGACCCCAAGCGGTGTGCCGGGGGGAGACGGATACCGGTACATGTCAATCCTCCGTCCGGAGGATGGCGCGCTCGATACGATGGACCCGGGTGGATTCGTATGGTTGGCGATTCCCGTTCAGGAAGGACCCTCAGACGCGCAGGCGTTACTCTAGTAGTGTTGGCCATTGCGTTCCTGATGCTCTCCGGAGGCGTGCTGGCCTCCGAGGATGCCTTGATCAGTGACGACTTCAAGGGGGATGACGGCGACCCGCCGAAGAAGGACAGGTGGAAGGTCAAGGATGACGAGGGCACCGTCCAGATCATGGACAACAACCTGGACGTGGAGGGAACCGCCTCCGCCGCGACCAAGAACCCCTTCGCCACCTTCCAGTTCACCACCGAGGTCCACGTGTCGCCCCTCTCGATGGAGGGGACCACCATCGACATCGGCATCGTCTCGCGGCACAAGGGCGATGACGGCAAGTGGAAGGACGAGGCCTTCGTCGGTGTGTCGTACGACAACACCACCGGGTGGACCGCAACCTGGATGCACGACAAGAAGCTAGAGAGCCATACCGACGACAAGAAGGCCGAGCTCAACGAGTGGTACATGGTCATCGTGGTCATCGACCAGGACAACTTCGAGGTCAACATCACCAGGACCGTCGACGGGACCACCGTGTGGCACTACGAGCACGAGACCCACGGGTTCCACGTTGACAACCACGTCTCCCTGGGTTCCGACGGTGGTCATGCCAGGTACAACGAGTTCCGGGTGTACGACAACATGTACCACTGGCAGGAACATAAACAGACCAGCGTTACCATAGCGATGTTCGCCATCTTCTTCATCGTGCTCTTCCTGCCCTTCACCTACAGGCCCGTCGAGCACAACCTGGAGGCCTTCCTGTTCTCCATGGGCTTCCTGGCCGTTACCGCGAACACCCTCTTGCTCGACAAGTCCCAGATCATCATCGTCACGGGAGGGAGCGCCCACTCGCTGCCGCCCTTCTGGACCCCGGTCCTAGTAGAACATGCCCTCTTCGACCCCCTCATGATCACCGCCGCGGTCCTGATCGCGGGGATGGTGTTCCACTACGGCCGGGACCACTTCAGGAGGTACATGGAGAGGGCGATCAACAAGATGCATCTGGGGGTCTTCATCTTCATCATCGTCGTGACCCTGGGCTTGGTGGCGAGCATGATCACCGCCATCATCGCCGCGCTGCTGCTGGTGGAGATCATCACGGTGCTGCGCCTGGACCGGAAGACGGAGACGGAGCTGACCATCATCGCGTGCTTCTCCATAGGCATGGGCGCTGCGTTGACACCCATTGGCGAGCCCCTTTCCACCATCGTCATCGTCACCAAGCTCCAGGAGGACTTCTGGTACCTGGCGCGGAACATCGGCAAGTACATCATCCCGTCGGTGATCGCCTTCGGCATCATCGGCTACTTCTACGCCACCCGGTCCCACGTCAGCAGGGACACCCTGTCCGAGGACAAGGTGGAGGAGAAGCAGAGGGAGGTCTTCATCCGGACCGGCACGGTGTACCTCTTCGTGATGGCCCTGGTTCTCCTGGGCACCGGCTTCGCGCCCCTCATCGAGTGGTACATCATCAAGCTGCCCCCCATGGCCCTCTACTGGGTCAACACCTCCTCGGCCATCCTGGACAACGCGACACTGGCGGCCGCCGAGATCACACGGAGCATGTCACAGGAGCAGATCAACGCCGCCCTGATGTCCCTCCTGCTCTCCGGCGGGATGCTCATACCGGGGAACATCCCCAACATCATCTCCGCCAGCAAGCTGCACATCACATCGAAGGAGTGGGCCACGTTCGGCGTGCCCATGGGTATGGTATGGCTCATGATATTCTTCGTGATCCTGTTCCTCCTCAAGCTCTGAACGGGCTCGAAGGCCTGGTGACTGGCCCTGGATGCGGCGTCCACAGGTCAACGGATGAATACTGACCCCGAGGTTTGAGGTCCCTACAGCTCGAGCCTCATTATCGGCCGCTTCTCCGACCTGCGGGCCACCTCCTCGAAGCCCACCTGGTCGAAGGCGGACCTGAGCCCGGTGTAGACGAAGATGTCCACCGCCTTGCCCTCCTTGGGCTCGGTGGGATATCCCTCCAGGGTGGTGGCCCCCTTCTCCCGCGCGAAGTCGACGGCGGCCCGGAGCAGTGTGACGGAGAGGCCCTTGCGCCGGTGGTCCCTGGCGATGAAGAAGCACACGATGGACCAGACGGGCCTGTCGTCCACGGGCTGGAGGATGCGCGACTTCTTGAAGCGGGGGAAGAACTCTCGTGGACCCAGTGAGATCCATCCGGCGGGCTCGCCGTCGGCGTATGCGATGAGGCCGGGCTCCTCCCCCTTGCCGACCTTGACCTCCATGGCCCTGCGGTTGTTGCCGCCCTTGTTCTCCTTCCACTCCTTCGCCGTCTGACGCCACCACATGCACCAGCAACCCTCCTGGGCCCCCTTGGGGCCGAAGAGGGTCACCAGGTCCTCCCACCGGTCGGCGGTGAGGGGGTGGACCTCGACGTCCCCGCTCATACCGTGTCCACCTCTCCCAGCTGGTCGAGGGCAAGCAGGACCATGGCGCGGACCCCGATGCTCAGGATGTCCTCGTCGATGTCGAACCTCGACGAGTGGTTGACGGCCGTTATCCCCTTGTCCGGGTTGTTGGTGCCCAGGAACATGAAGAGGCCGGGCACCTCCCGGCAGTAGTACGCGAAGTCCTCGGCCCCGAAGTTGAGCCGGGTGACGGGGTCGATCTCGAAGCCCTCCTCCCTCAGGACCGTGGCCGCCCTGGTGACCAGGTCGGGGTCGTTCTCCAGCATCGGGTAGCCCTCCACCAGGTCGAAGCGCACCCGGGGCAGCCCCGGGTCATCCTCGCCCTCGGGGGTGAGGGCCTCGACCAGCCCGCCAAGGTTGCGGTCGATGACCCGGCTGATGGTGAGAGCGTCGTCGGCGTCGAAGGTGCGGTAGGTGCCGTCGAGGACCACCTCGTCGGGGGTCTGGTTGAACTGGGCCCCGCCGTGGATGCTGCCGAAGCCCAGCACGAAGGGGTGGGTGGGGTCGAGGGCGTTGGACACGTCCCGCTCTATGGTGTCGACGAAACGGGATGCCATGACGATGGGGTCGATGCACTGCTCCGGGTTCATGTGATGGCCGCTCTTGCCCGAGAAGGTGATCTCGAAGGTGCGGATGTGGGCCATCTGGGGACCGGGGCGGAAGGCGATGAGGCCGACGGGGAGGTAGCCCATGATGTGGTAGCCCAGGATGGCGTCCACCCCTGCCAGGCCACCCTCGTCGATGACGGTGGTGGCACCGCCGGGATGCTGCTCCTCGCGGGGCTGGAAGATGAGGCGGACCCGGCCGGGAAGGTCGTCGCCCATGGCGGCCAGGGTCCGGGCGGCGCCCAGGACCATGGCCATATGGCCATCGTGGCCGCAGGCGTGCATCACGCCGGGAGCCTCCGAGACGTAGTCGGCGTTGCGGTCGGTCGGGACCTCCTCTATCCGGAGGGCGTCCATGTCCGCCCGCAGGGCGACGGTGCGTCCCGGCAGGCCTCCCTGGATGTCTGCGATGACGCCGGTGCCCGCGATGGGACGCCCCTGGATGCCCATCTCCTCCAGCATCTCGAGGAGCATGGCCTGGGTGCCCTCCTCCTCGCCGGTGGGGTCCGGGTGTCGGTGCAGTCGGCGGCGCACCTCGATGGTCCACCGCATCGTGGCCTTGTCGATGTCAGGCATGAACTGTCCTCCCTCGGTTGGGACCGAATCGTCCTTGCAGTATTAGGATGGTTCGGCCGGACGCCCCGTCCCGTCACAGCGTCTGATCGTAGCTGATGGTATGGACCTGGGTATCGCCGTCGCCCTTCCGCAGGGTGACCCCGATCTTGAGCTGGTCATCACCGCCGAGAAGCTCGGTCTCGACCACGAAGTCGAAGGTCCTGGTCTCACCAGGACCGATGGAACCGCTGATGTCGTATATCCGCTGTCCCTTGGCCTCCCAGTCGATCCAGACGGTCACCGAGATATCGTGATCGGTCAGGTCCACAGATTTGCTGCCATTGTTCCGAAGTACGACAGAGATGTGATACTCACCGGGCGGTTCGTAGGGGTAGCTGCCCGTCGTCATGCCCTTGTCCACGTGCAGGGCATCCAGGGGGTCGTCACCGTTGCCGTTGGGCTCCCCGTTGCCGTTACCGTCGCCGCCGGTCCAGATGTACCAGCCTGCCAGCGCGACGATGACGATGAGGATGATGACGGCGATGCCCAGCCCCGCGTTGATCCTGGGCGGGAACCTCCGGGCGGAGTCGTCCAGGTCGAGATCCGGTTCCGGCCTGTCGGGAATGTCATCGGGGGGCCTGTCCAGCCCGTAGGACGAGATCATGTCCTGGGGCGCAGGGTCGTCCTCGCCAGCCTGCGTTAAGCCGCCGCCGTGGCTGCGTGGTATCTCTGAGCCGGGCACGCTGGAGTCCGCTTCGATGGGTAGGTTCGGGGACACGTCGTCGGCCACCCAATCATCGACGAACTCCTCCTGTTCGGGGGTTTCGGGTCCCGGGACCCCTCCCTGTCCGTCCGTGATGGTGTCGGCACCATGGTCGATGCTGTCCCCCGACGAATCGCCATTGATGTCGCCATGCTGCCCGTCGTCGGTCAACGAGTCGCCCGCGATCTGGCCCCCGCAGTTGGGGCACACCGCCACTCCGAATCCCATCTCCGCTCCGCAATAAGGGCAGTTCCCCATGCGCATTACTCCCCGGTCCTGTTCTATGCGCGGTGGTACGTAATAAAACCTACCCGATTCACGGTGATTGCGAACTTGTACTCGGCGTTGATTGTTTTTTTATCCTGATTGATGGTCGAACAACCGAAAGCCAGATATCCGGGCTCGCGCATTTGTTCACCAGAGGGATGTGTATGGTGGATCCTTGGAAGGTCGATCAGTCGAAGAAACTCGTCCGTGAGACGATGATAGCCCTGGCCAAGGAGCATTGCCCCGATTGCGCCTCTGGCAACGTGGACGTTTCCTTCCGGGCCCGCACTGGTGTCGGCCTGGAATACTACACGAAGTGCCCGAACTGCGGAAAGGAGAGAGTGTACTAGCCTGGGGCCGAGGTCAGCCCCATTCAAGCATCATTTTTTTCCTGAACAGCAAAACCAGCATACATCCGTTTGTTCACCCGCAATGAAACTGGGTT
>CBDUQW010000117.1:0-9243 GCA_965369625.1 uncultured Thermoplasmata archaeon
ATTGGCATGAATTTCTTTTTCATCAATTAACTATTTCTGATTAGGACAATACCAACGTATCGACGACATCCGGCGTGTTGGTCCGGGGGTCGACCTTGGACCTCAACCAGTACGGGATCTGGTTGCACGACAGTGTCGACAACGTCACCCTGAGCGACCTGACGATGGACCGGACCCGCCGGATGGCCATCGGGATGAACGGTTGCACCGACGTGAGCGTCGACGGATGCGTGTTGAACGGCTCGAGGAACAATGGGGCTGTCATCGGTGGCGATTCCCAGAGGATATCGGTATCCAACACCTCCTTCCTGAACGGCGGCGGCTACGGCATCTGCATGATGGTTTCGGGCAACATCACGGTGGAGAATTGCACCTTTTTTTACAATTTCGATCCTGGCATCAGATTAATATCCGCCTCGGACGTACTCGTGGCCTCGTGCACCTTCGAGTCCTGCGGCTTCGCGGGCCTGACCATATACGGGTCCTCCATCCGCGTGGTGGACGTGGAGAGCCACAACTCGTACTACGGCATCAGTCTCCATGGCGCCACGGACGTTGTCGTCGATGCGTCCGACCTCTCCAACAATCCTATGGGGCTCAGTGCGACGGACACAACATCCCTCAGGGTCTCGAGGACGAGGATGGTCGACTGTGCAGAACATGGCCTTTCCCTTCTCCGGTGTTCCCATATCGACATCGGTTCCGTCCACGTATACAATTGCACGCATGGCCTGTGGGCCTGGTATATTGAGGACCTTTCGGTTCGCGGTTCGACCTTCGATCTCTGCAGTTATGAGGGGATCTATATTGATGACGCAGTGAACATCGAGATCATTGACACCAACGTCTCCAACGTAGGGATCGGGATAGGCATGATCTTCTATATTGAGTCGGGGAACCTCCGCGTGTCCAATTGCACGTCATGGAACAATGACAAGGGTGTGGCCATACCTTGTAGATACAGCACGAAAGGGCGCAACATCACCGTGGCAGGTTGTCTCTTCTTCAACAATCCATCATATGGTCTTTACATCGGTAACCTCGCCAATTTATCGGTCTCGGATTGCGACTTCGTATCGTGCGGTGAAGCTCTGAATTGCACGGAAATCGATCATGCCATCTTTGAGAACAACGGGTTCGAGGGGAACAGCCTGGCAATTGTCATGGACACATGCGATGATGTCGAGGTGTTTCACAATACCATCACAGATAGCCTCTCCGTGGGAGTCCTGATCACAGGTCTCTCTAGCGATCCCGGCGTACGCCTGCACAACAACACCATCTCAATGAACAGGGGCAACGGGATCCACCTGTACCGCTACGGTTCCGGGATTGTCGTGGAGGACAACCTCATAGACGGCAACGCCGTGGGCATCACCATCACTAGGAAGTTGTCCGGGGCCACCGGCGCCGTGGTGCGCGGGAACGTGATAACCAACTCCACGATCTGTGGCCTGGCCGAGAACGCCTGGGTCAGGCCCAACCTCATCCACCTCAACATGTTCGTTGGCAACGTAGCCCACGTGCTCTCCCCCGACGACCGCGAGAGGTTCGACGACGGGGAGCTGGGCAACTACTGGGACGACTACCGGGAGAGGTACCCCGACGCGAAGCGGGTGGGGAGGACGTGGGACACCCCCTACGAGGTCGTGCCGTATAGCGGCACCTTCGATTACCATCCGCTGGCCTTCTGGTTCGACAACTGTCCCCCCGTGGCCGATGCCGGCCCCGACTTGGTCGCGGGCTACGGCGAGGAGTTCTCCATGGACGGGAGCGGGTCCCGAGACGACAACGAGATCGAAACGTTCCACTGGTCCATCGACCTGGGCGACGGTACAGTCCTCACCTACTCGACGATGTACCCCACTCCACGCATCTACCTTCTGGGAACCTTCACGGTGACGCTGACGGTCACCGACGTGTGGGGCAACACCGACTCGGACACGATGGAGGTGACGGTATCGGACCTCGAGCCGCCATCGGCCGAAGCGGGCGAGGACCTGACGGTGGACATGGACGAGATGTTCGTCCTGGACGGCTCCGCCTCGTGGGACAACGTGGACATCGTCGCCTACAAATGGTCTATAGAAATCGGTGGGGAGCTGCTCGAGAGGTCCGTCGAGGATTGGACGCTGTTCATCCAGCACCCGGGCGTCTACACCGCGACCCTCATGGTGACCGACGTGGCCGGCGCCACGGACGAGGATGTGGTCAACATCACGGTGCTGGACACCGAGCCCCCCCGGGCCGTCGCGGGGGACAACCTTCGCGTGGACCAGGGCACCCGGGTCGACCTCGACGGGACGGCATCCTCCGACAACGTGGCCATCGCCAACCACACCTGGTACCTGAGGGTCGGGACGAAGGACCTGGAGCACGAGGGGGCGGAGTTCTCGTACGTGTTCGAGGTTCCGGGCAGGTACAACGCGCGTCTGGTGGTCCACGACACCGCCGGGAATCGGGCCGAGGACCGGGTGACGATCATGGTGACGGACACCGAGGGACCCGTGGCCGTCGCGGGGGAGGACGTGGTGGTGGACCAGCTGGAGGACTTCATCCTGGATGGGCGGGAGTCGACGGACAACGTGGGCATCATCGTGTGGACGTGGTCCTATGACCTCAACACCGGCAGAACGTACGTCAACGATACCCGCGTGGTGGTCAGGATACCCGAGGTGGGCATCTACGTGTTCCTCCTGATGGTGGAGGACGCCGAGGGCAACTGGGCCGAGGACGCCATAAGGGTCCGTGTAATGGATTCCACCCCTCCCATGGCGGATGCGGGCGAGGACGTGACGGTCGAGGAGGGGACGAGGGTCACGCTGTCGGCCACGGGGTCGACGGACAATGTGGGCCCCGAGGGGTACCTGTGGACCTTCGAGTACGGTGGCAGGACTGTGGAGCTTGAGGGGGCAAAGGTCGAGTTCGAGTTCGAGAGATCGGGGACCTACCAGGTGACGCTGACGGTGGAGGACGCCCGGGGCAACGCGGGAGTGGACACGGTGACCGTCGAGGTGACATCTGTGGATGTGTTCGGGGGTCCCACGTCCTACCTATTGCTGCTTATCATCGTTATCGTGGTGGTCCTCCTCGTGCTGTGGAGGGTGAGACCGTGGGGAGAATGACCGGGGTTGGTGCCCGGGAATGGTTATGCGACCGGCAGGAGATGAAACGCTGCGCGGTCGGCGCGCATGCGCACGCCTCCCTTGCTTAGACAGGGCGAGCAGGGTGCTCGCCCCGGTCGAGGGGAGGCCCCACCGGCTGGCGGTGGACCGGGTGCCGGGAGGGGAGGCGACGGGACCTGGAGGAGGGGCTCCGATTCCCCCGCCTCGCGGACAGGAACATGCCGCGCTACAGGTTCTGCGAGGACTGCGGGACGGGCGGCAGGGTGGCCCACCTGTACTGCACCGAGTGCGACGCGATGCTTTGCGACGGTTGCGCCGAGGAGCACGACGAGGACGACCTGGTCGGGATCCTCTACTGACGGTCGGGCGGATGCCTGGCAATCGAAGGTCCCTGGCCTCGTCCAGGAGGGCGGGACGTCTCCGGAACCCCTCCCGGAGCTCCCCGATGCACCGGTCCCACTCCGCGGGGTCACCCAGCAGGTCCACGCAGAGCCGCTTGACCTTCTCCACGAGGCGCCGCCCTCGCGTACGATTTCCTGTCATCGCCCGGGATGCACATCCCGGCCCTGTCCCGGTGGTACGCCAGCACGTCCCCGGGAAGGTCCTCCGCCAGGGATCCGATGAACTCGTCGAGGCCCATTTCGGATGCGAGCCCCCAGCGGTTCCTGGGCGGGTCCTACTCCTCATCCTCCAGGGCCCTCCTCGCGGCATCCGGGCCTGCCTTGTCGTACACCCTTGCCAGGATGGTCGAGAGGTTGCGGCCCCTGACGACGAAGGGGGATGTGCCGAGCCTCGGGATGACCACGTCCTCGCCGTCCGGGGTGGATGGATGGACCGCGAACCGGTCCAGTCCCTCCCCCGCCTCCCAGAACCCATCGATCGATACCTCCACCGACACCGTGGCGTCGACCGGCGCGCCCGCATCGCCCGGGAGCGGGGGGTCCTGCCCCCCGACGGCACCGGCCCGCTTCTCCCTCAGGACAGCGATCATGTCGTCCCTCGTCCGGCCCCGCAGCTTGAAGATGAGGAACGGGTCCTCGTCGAAACGCTCTGCCAGCAGGTAGTAGACGGCGGCGATGTGCTTGCAGGGGTTCGCCCAGTCGGGGCAGGAGCAATCGGTCTCCAGGTCCTCTCCCTTCGTTGGGAGGAGGGCCATGCCCACCTCATCGAAGGCCTCCTCGATGTTCCTGGGCATCTCCCCCGAGAGCAGCTTAGCCGCGAAGATGGCCCGCGATGCCATGACCCCCGTCACCTTCTCCCACTGGTCGTCCGAGAGCGGCGTCAACCGGATGGTGACCGAGTAGGGCCTGCCCCTCGTCCCCTGGACCTTCGCCATGATGACGCCTGGATCGATGTCGATGGAGACGACCTGCCCCCGCCGGGCGTAGGACCGGCCCCGACCAAGCCTCGCCCCCATGTGGAAGGACTCCAGCACAGAGATCCAGCGCCTGGACCACCAGGTCTCGCCGATGTCCCCCCGCTGGCTCTTGGCCTTGATGCCGTCCTTCACCTCCTTGGGCCTGGCCGGTGGATAGTAATTGTGTTCCCAGCGATAGCGTCTGGGCACGCTCACACGCCCCCCATCGCCTCGCGGCTCAGGGCGAAGAGCTCCCTGAGGCGCTGTGTGGACATCTCCGTGATCCAGCCCTCGCCGCTCCCGATGACCGTGTCGGCCAGCTCCTTCTTCCGCTCGATCATCTGGTCGATCCGCTCCTCCAGCGTTCCGATGCAGACCAGCTTGTGGACGAGGACATCCCCCTCCTGGCCGATCCGGTAGGCCCGGTCCGTGGCCTGGTCCTCCACGGCGGGGTTCCACCACCTGTCGAAGTGGAAGACCCTGTGGGCGGCGGTGAGGTTCAGGCCGAGCCCCCCGGCCTTGAGCGAGAGGATGAAGATATGTGGGCCTCCCCCGGGGTCCTGGAAACGCTGGACCATGGAGTCCCGCTGCCCCTTGGGGGTGCCCCCGTGAAGGAAGAGGACCTCGCGGCCGAACCTCTCCGTGAGGTGGGAGCGGAGCATGCCCCCCATCTCCCTGAACTGGGTGAATATCAACGCCCTGTCCCCCCCGGCGAGGGCCTCGTCGAGCATCCCCTCGAGCCGCTCCAGCTTGCCGGAGCGGTCCGGCAATCCGCGTCCGTCGTGGAGGAACTGCGCGGGGTGGTTGCAGATCTGCTTCAGCTTCATCAGCGTGGCCAGCACCAGCCCCTTCCGTTCGATCCCCTCCGAGTCGTCGACCCTTTCCATCATCTCCTCTAGCGCCGCCTCGTAGAGCGTGCCCTGCTCCCGGGAGAGGTTGCAATAGGTGACCATCTCCACCTTCTCGGGCAGGTCCTTGATTATCGTCCGGTCCGTCTTCATCCTGCGGAGGACGAAGGGCTGGATCAGCCGTCTGAGGACCTCGGCGCGGTCCTGGTCGTGGTACCTCTCGATGGGTATGGCGAAGACCTTTCGGAACTCCTTCGGACGCCCCAGGTGGCCCGGGTTCAGGAAGTCCATGATGGACCACAGCTCGGCGAGCCGGTTCTCGACCGGTGTCCCGGTCATGGCCACCCGCCTGTCCGCCGGGAGCCTCTTGATCGCCCGCGTCTGCTTGGCGGCACGGTTCTTGATGTTCTGCGCCTCGTCGAGGACGATGCGGTGCCACTCGACCTGGGCAAGGACCTCCTCGTCCCGGTTCGCCAGGGAGTAGGTCGAGAGCACGATGTCCACGCCCGAGACGGCCTCCACGAAGGCGTCGCCGGACAGCCTCGACAGACCGTGATGCACCATGACTTGGAGGGAGGGCGCAAAGCGTTCCAGCTCCCGGCACCAGTTGCCCACGACGGACATGGGGCTTATGATGAGCGTCGGTGCGAGGGGGGACTCCCGCCTCCTCCCGGTCCGCTCGTGCAACAGGAGCGCAATGAGCTGGATGGTCTTGCCGAGGCCCATGTCGTCCGCGAGGCACGCCCCTAGGCCGAACCGGTCGAGGAAGGCGAGCCACGACAGCCCCCTCCTCTGGTAGGGGCGGAGGACGCCCTTGAGGGCCCGGGGCGTCCGGACCGTGGGCAACCTGGTGTTCCCGCGGAGCCTCCCGAGGAGGTCCCCCACCCACCCCTCACCCTCAACGCCGGTGACCTCGAGCCCCACCTCGGACCTCTCGAGCCCCAGCCCCATACGCAGCGCATCGCCCAGCGCCATCTCCCCCCCGCGGACCCTCCCCTTGAAATAGGCGATCGCCTTCTCCATCTCCTCCGGCCGCAGCTCCACCCATCGCCCCCTGACCCTGACCAGCGGGACCTTCATCCGGGCGATCTCCTCGAACTCCTCGGTCGAGAGCGTCTCATCACCGATGGCGACCACCCAGTCGTAGGCGACGAGGCCCTCCATCCCTAGGAGACCCGACCCGATGATGGCCTCTCCCCCGGGTCTGACCTGCAGCCTGACGCCCAATCGGGCCTTGGGCTCCCGCCACCAGGCGGGGAGGAGGACCCCGAACCCGGCCTGGTCCAGCAGGGGAGCGTGATGACGCATGAAGGCGTACGCCCCCTCGGCGTCGAGCCTCATCCCCGCGGGATTTGCCGTCTCCAGGCTCTCCTCGATCCGGGGATAAAGTCGCGATGCCCTTCCAAGGTCCGCCAGGAGGCGCTCGTGCGGGTCCTCGAACCTCCTGTCGAGGAAGGTGCGGGTCTCCGGGGATCCCCTCCACACCCGGTCGACCTCCACGAGCAGGCTGGGATCGTCCCTCGCCTGCAGGTGGTACCCCAGGTACCACCCGTCAGGGCCCTCGTTCCCCTCGGCCGGCGGGTCCAGCCTGAAGCACGTTCGCAGCTGGGCATCGGGACCCGCGTCACCGGTCTGCCCGAGCCAGGACCGGACCTCGTGTGTGAAGTCCCTCAACTCCCCCGGGGAGCCGGAAAGGTATGTGCGTTCCTCGGAGAGTGCCCCTATCCACTGTTCTGCGAGGTCCACATGCTTCGGGGGACGTCCGCGTCGGGGGGGGAGCAGGCCCTTCAACGAGATGCTGTCGCGGACCAGGCGGTCCACGGTCCGGTCCAGGAGGTCCACCACCAGGTCCCGGGGGAGGGGGGGGTCCCCGCCGTCGTGCAGGACCGCTGCATAACACGCCGGTGGCATCGCCCTCGCGAGGAGGTCCAACCGCTTCCCGGTCGACCCGGAGACGGTCGCGTCCCACGAGGCCTCGTACAGCGTGGACCCGTTCGCCTCGACCTCCCTCACCGTGGGCGCGAAGCACCGGGTGGCAACGAGTTCCAGCGACAGCCTTGCCACCTCGCTCCAGAAGCGCAGGGATGCACCGAAGGAGACACCGAGGGGCGCCGTGGTCGGCAGGGAGAGGAGGAGGTTCGTGCACTCGCTGGTACCGAGGGACGCGGTCTCGACCAGCCACGGCATCAGTCGTTCGGGCCCCTCGTCGGAGTGCTCCTCCAGGATGAGCTCGGGAGAGGGCGCCGGTCCACTCCTCGTCGAGGACGGGAGGTGGACCGTCAGCACCCTGGGCTCCGCATCCCCCTCGAAGGGACCGCCGGGAAGTCCCCCGAGGACCTCCATCAGGGACCGATGTGGAAGCGCGAAGGGGTGCGGCCTGGGCTTCGGTACCCGCGGTGGCCGTCCCCGACGCCTGGGCATGCTGCCCACCTGTCCAGAGGACTCCGCCCATATCAGCAGCGCACCCGGCGGGCGATGTTCCCACAACGCGTGGAGGACCTCCAAGATCGACCCTTCCCACGGGGGGAACGGTCTCCGCGCTTATCTCTTTTTCACGTCGGACCCATAGGACCCCGGCCGCCCTGACCTCGGGGTCCCCCGGGTTCGAGAGCTTGAACACCCCCCGAACGACTGGCTACGTCGGCACAACACCGCATAGCTCCAGCAGCCGTTCCCGACACGGATCGAGGGCAGTGAGGCGCTTGGCCACCACAACGTCGCCGCTCGCGATGGTGACCTATCTTGCTCGCCTCAACCGCATGAGCGCCTCCCTCACCGGCATCCCCACACCACCACGGTCCATCCTCGACTTCAGCAACTGACGAAGGAAGTATCCAAGGATGCAGAGGCAGATGTGCGCACGCATTCGCCGGGACACCCATTCCTCACCCGCAACCCCCGTATAGTGGACGGGGGGCACCCGGCATGACCCGGGTCTCCCCCCCGCCCCTCGTCGAACCGTGCGTGAGGAGTGGAGCAAGGTGGAGGGGGCCGGGTCCGTGGCCCGCGGCCTGGAGGTTGCGACGGACGGCGAGGCCAGGCTGCCCCGGGAGGCGAGGAGGCCCCACCGGCTGGCGGTGGAGAGCCCGGGGAGACGGCGGATGACGGTGCGCCCGCCGTGCACCCGGGGGTGTGGGACGTTGCGACGGCGGAGCTGCTGCTGACCTGGCCGGATCGGGTGAGGGCGCGAGGGGTTGATGATGGGCTGGAGATGGAAATGGACCTGCTGGAGGGGGGATACGTCGACGACGCGGTGGGGCGCTTCACTGCGGACCGCCCTCGGACGGGAGCGCAGTGGCCTCTTCTCGCCCGAGGAATTCCCACAGCTCGAGAACGTTGACGAAACGGACGCTGCAACCACCCAACTCGACCTGGTGGGCCTTGCCCTTGTAGTTGACCACGTAGGCCTCATCGGGTCCGTAGGTTCGAATGAACGACTTGAGCCCCGACCCCAACCGGGGTGGGCGCGACCGCAGCTTGCACTCGACGGGGACGACGCCCCTCCCCAGGTCGACCACGAAGTCCACCTCGGCACCTCCCTTCGTCCTCCAGTGCTTGACATCATGGCCCATCTTAATGAGCTCGGTCAGCACGTAGTTCTCGAACAGCCTGCCATCGGGAGGGGCGTCGAACGCGCCCATGATGAGGTTGCGCAACCCGGTGTCGACGTAGTAGGCCCTCGGTTGTTTCGAGACCTCCTTCGACCGGTTCCTGAAGAAGGGTGGAACGATGGTGACCATGTAGCTCTGCTCCAGCGCGGAGAGGTACTTCTTCACCGTCCGGAACGACAGATCCAGGGCACTGGAGAGGTGGTCGTACGACAGCAACATCCCGGGTGTGGATGCAAGTATGGTGCACAGGTCGGTCAGCTGGTCGAGCTTGTCGATCGAGAAGGTCCTCGAGACGTCCTTGA
>CBDUQW010000118.1:0-9163 GCA_965369625.1 uncultured Thermoplasmata archaeon
AGTCGGGCAATTATCGCAAACATCGCCGACATCGTCGCCATCGCCATCGGCCTGGTGGGCTTCCTCGGTTTCACCGAGGTGGGCATGCTGGCGGTCTTCTGGACCCTGCTGCTCCCCCTGTTCACCCGGCTGCGGCGGAAGGAGGTCCTCAACCAGTTCACCCGTGGAGAGATCTACGGTTTCATTCAGGCCAACCCCGGCGTTCACCTCACCGCCATCAAGGAGAACCTGGGCCTGGCCAACGGCGTCCTGGCCTACCACCTGAAGGTGCTCGTCCGGGAGGAGTTCATCGTCGTCCGCCGGGAGGGCGGGTACAAGCGGTTCTACCCCCGGAACATGAAGGTGCCCAGGAAGCGGGTCCACTTCACCCGCCTCCAGCTGGACATCGTGGAGAAATTGCACCTCCACCCCGGCCTGACCCAGGCGGGCCTCGCCCGCATGCTCGGCGAGTCCAAGCAGGTGATCAACTACAACATGTCGGTCCTGCTCGCAGCCGACGTGGTCCGCGTCGAGCGGGAGGGTGGCAAGACGCTGTGCTACGTGAAGGACGGCGCCTCCATCAAGCCACAGATGGCCGAGCTGGTGGAGGAGGACGAAGAGGACGCGGGTCCGGCCCCGGGCATCGTGTCCCAGATGAAGATGTGAGGTCGGGTCCCCCGACAGAGGTGGTCTCAGTGAAAAGGTCCGAGTCAAGGGAGAAGGCCCCTCGTGTTGTCCCATTCACGAATGTTCATATTGTCAGTAGCTGTTAGAGGAGATGGACGGGTCCAGAGTATGAGACGCGCGCGTGTTGGCAGGGCAAGGCTGCATCGCCCCGATGTCAGGGGACGGCCTGTCCACTCTCTCACGGCACCGGTCCTCGTCCTGCTCCTCATCTCAGGTGCCTTGATCTTGGGCAGCCTGCCCGCCGCCCCCCGGGTCACCGAGGACGTGGAGGCCTCGGCGAACCCCATCCCCATCCTCGGCCTGACACTGACCCCCGGCAGGATGGAGGCGAAGATCACCCGATCGCAGCTGGGCGCCGTCTCCTTCGCCGGGACCGCCAGGGTGGACAAGATCCCTGGCATCGAGCGCCTGATAGTGACCCTGTCCGCCGTCGTGGACACGGGATGGCCCGTGGTGATCTCCCCCATGACCATCCCCTTCGTCAACCCGGGGTCACAAATATTCCAGGTCACCGTGATAATCCCCCCCGCCACGTCCTCCCACCACATCGGGACGGTGATGGTGACGGGGTCGGCCAAGGCGCCAGGCCTGGCACCCGTGGTGGCGACGGCCAACGGCGTGGTGACCGTCGCCCAGTTCTTCAAGCTGCGGATCGAGACGGAATCCCCCCTGCGGGAGGTCTCCCCCGGCGACACCACGTACAACATCGTCAACATCTACAACGATGGCAACGCCCAGGACACCATCCAGGTGGAGATCGAGAACATCGAGGAGCTGACGGACGACAAGTGGACGGTGCTCCTCGGCTACACCGACGTGGTCATCGAGCGGGAGGAGTACACATCGGTGAGGGTCACCATCCAGACGTCCCAGGATTGGAGGCTCTGGGCCAAGGAGATCCACATCATCATCGTCAAGGGCACGTCCATGGAGGGCAAGCAGCGCAACGTCCTTTACGTGAAGTCGTACCCCATCTTCGTGTACATGAAGGGCTACCACATACCGGGGTTCGACCCCGTCATCGTGATCATTACCCTGTCCCTCGCCTTCGTAATGCTCGGGAGGGCCCGGGAAAGGGCCGAAACGGTGCCTGGAAGGGTCAGGGTCAAAGACGATTACCAATCTTCTTAATATACTCAGAGAACAAAGGGCAAGCAACAAGGTGATGATATATGGTGACGAGAAAGCTGGTTACACCAGACACCTATTCAAACGGCAACGGTTATATACGGGGCCCGCAATACTTTGGCAAACGTAGGGTGAATGCTATGATGGGTGCACGCACTCAATTTAGGGCCACGTTCCTGGTCGCACTGTTCCTGGCGAGCGCAATGTTCGGCTTCATGCTCAATCCCACCCCCGAGGTGGTGGAGGAGGCCGAGGCAGCTCCGAACCCCATTCCGATCCTCTCCCTGGCCCTGTATCCCACGCAGCTCCAGGTGAAGGTCACCCAGTCACAGCTGGGCGCCGTGACCTTCGGAGGCAACGCCACCGTCGAGAAGATCAACAACATCGAACGTGTGACCGTCACCCTCCAGGCCGTGGTGAACACCGGTTGGCCCGTGGTCATATCCCCCACGACCATCCCCTACATCATCGCCACGACCGTGCGTTTCACCGTCACCGTCATCGTGCCCCCTGGCACCTCCTCCCTGATTATCGGCAACGTCATCGTGACCGGTTCCGCGAAGGCCCCGGGCCTCTCGCCCATCGTCGCCTCCGCCCAGGGCGTGGTGACCGTCGCCCAGTACTACAAGCTGCGCATCGAGGCGGAGTCGCCCCTACGGGAGGTCAAGCCCGGAGAACTGACCTACAACGTCGTGAACGTCTACAACGACGGGAACGGACAGGACACCTTCGAGCTGGAGATCGAGAACAACAAGGACCTGGTGAAGGCACAGTGGACCGTGCTCCTCGCTTCGACCGACATCTCGGTCCAGCAAGAGGAGTACGCACCTGTCAGGATCACAGCCCAGACACCGCAGAACTGGGAGATATGGGTAAAGGAGATCCATTCAATCGTAGTGAAGGTCACATCGGGAGAGGCACGGGCCAAGAACCTGCTGTACGACAAGACGTATCCCCTCTTCATCTACATGAAGGGATACTACATCCCCGGTTTCGACCCCTTCATGGTCCTCCTGGCCTTCGCCTTCATAGCCGTCGTGTTCAAGCGCAGGCAGGACAGTCTGGATGCAACCTTGGGCAGGTCCCTGAAGTAGGGCCTGTCCACGACCGCATCCCTATTTCCCCAACGGGGGTGTGAAGCTTGGAGCTAAACCGAAAACTGGTAGCCATCATCCTAGTGGCATTGATAATAATCGTGCCGATCTCGGTGCTCGCGTGGGTATCGTACGGACCGACCAACCTGGACTCGATCCAGATCGACGCGGTGTACACAGACACCAAGGACGTGGACGGCGTCTTCATCCTGGCCACCGCCCAGGGGTCCGGCAGGGACTTCGCCGACAAAGCGGACCTCAGGGTCAAGCACGACAACGAGGAGGTCTACACGGGCAAGGTCCAGTTCAACGATGGTTACCTGGCATACAAGCTCCTGTACGAGGACTTCTGCGTGGGCAACGGGGACTACCAGTTCCGGCTGATGGCCGAGGGACTGTCCTCGACCTTCGACTACGAGCTGAATCAGGTCGCGGAGTACCTGCGCGTCGTCGGCACTGCCACCCACAATTACCAGGATGAGGGTGCCGAGGGCGTGAAACCCTGGAACTCCGTTTACGTCTACAACGTGGTGTTCATGACGGACTGGCACTTCTTCACCCACGATATCCGTTCGTCCAGTTTCAGGTCGTACGACCTGGGCTCCATGTTCGAGGGCCAGTCCGCCCCCCTGAAGGTGGAGACCGGTCCCGATCACGGCGTCACCGTCGAGGTCTGGTTCACCGACGTTCAGGGCACCCAGAGCAAGATAGAGTCCTACGATGTGGCCGCAGGGTCCAACCTGGACAAGACCCTCACCGTCCACGAGAACGGGAGCTTCATCTACAAGTACGTCAACCCCAAGACGGTCGATATCGAGATCAGGGCCCTGGAGAACCGCGGCGTGGACAAGATCCCGGAGGGTGGTTCGATGGAGATACGCCAGGAGCTGGGAGCCGCGCAGGACACCGAGACCGTGCTCATCATCCAGACCAATCGTGTGACTGGCTACACCCTTCCACAGCTGGGTCCGGGTCACTACGACATCACCTTCTCGTATCCCAATCCCCAGGTGAAGCCTAGCAGCCCCCTGTCGGTGCTCACGTCCACCGAGGAGGACGTCCTGCTCAACGACCTTCCCAAGGCCAACCCGATCGCGGAACCCAACAGGCTGACCACCCTGCAGAGGACCATCACCTTCGACGCCACCGATTCCTTCGACGACGGCCCGAAGGAGGACCTGTACGTCTACTGGTCCATGGGTCTGACCGAGGACGGCAGGGAGATAGACAGCTTCGAGGGCACCTGGGAGGAGATGAAGATTAAAGAATTCACCTACGCCTTCGGCGAGGACCCCGACATCACCAAGGGACGTCCCTACCTCATACTCAAGGACGCCTACGGCGCCGAGAGCGCGAAGGCGTACGTCGACCTCGATGTGGGCTGAGGGACCAACGTGACCGCCAAGCCAGGCGAGCATCCCTTCCCGGTGCTGGACAACCACTGCCACCTCGACCGGAGGGGCGAGTACCTCTCCGCGGTGGAGTCCTTCTGGCGGGCGGGAGGGACCCACCTCAACGTGGTCCACAAGCCCGATTTCTCCAAGCTGCCCACCGACAGGCAGGGATACGTGGACGCCCTCTCCACCACCTGCGACATGGTCGACGAGATCGTCAGGGAGACCCCCGTCGTCGCCTGGGCCACCGTGTCACCCCATCCCGTCGACCTGGTCAAGCACGTGGACAATGGGCTTCCCGTGGACGAGGCCGAGGACCTGGTGCGGGCGGGCATCGAGGCCTCGGCGGACCTGGTCACCCAGGGCCGGGCCATCGCCATCGGCGAGGTGGGCAGGCCCCACTTCGAGGTCCCCGAGGAGGTGATGGAGGCCTCCAACCGCCTCTTCGAGCACGCCATGGCCCTCGCCCGGGACGCAGGCTGCGCCATCGTCGTCCACACCGAGTCCACCACCCCGGAGGTCTGCGCCGACATCGCCGGCCGGGCGAACAGGGCGGGCCTCCCCCTCGACCGGGTCGTCAAGCACTACTCACCGCCCCTGGTGCTTCCGGAGGAGAACGCGGGGCTGATGCCCAGCGTGCTCGCCTCCCGCAGGTTCTGCCGCGAGGCCGTGGCCAAGGGCGACCGGTTCATGCTCGAGACGGACTACCTGGACGACCCCAGGAGGCCGGGGGCCGTGATGGCCCTCACCACCGTTCCCAGGCGGAGCTTCGGTCTGCTCCAGGACGGCAGCTTCACCGAGGAGCTGCTGGAGAGGGTCCATGTCCACTGGCCGAGGGTGGCCTACGGGGTGGACGTCCGTCTCTGAAGGGTCTGACCGGGGGAGGTCAGAACTTGCGCCGCACGTACTCCAGCACGCCGTCGAAGACCAGCTTGCCGGGCCCGTAGCCCTCGGGTGCGTTGGCCAACCCGACCGGGTCCTTGCGGGTCCAGTCTGACATGGTCTCCCGGAAGAACACCCGCTCGGGGTGGGGCATCATGCCGAACACGTTCCCCGCCTCGTTGGTGATCCCCGCGATGTTGTATAGCGAGCCGTTGGGATTGTACGGGTAACCGGCGTAGTCACCGTCGGGGCCCACGTACCTGAGGGTCACCTGGTCCTGGTCGATGAGGCGCTGTAGGAGGGCCTCCTCCTCGTCCCGGGGGAAGGTGAACTTGCCCTCGGCGTGAGCGCAGGGAACCTGGATGATGGCGCCCTTCTTGAACCGCTTGGTCCAAGGGCTGCGCTTGGACTCGACCTTGAGGAGGGAGGGCCTGCACTCGAACCTCGAGGAGTCGTTGGTGGCCAGCACAGCCTCGGGCCTGTCGGCCAGGCCGTTGCCGAAGCCGGGCAGCGCGCCCAGCTCCACCAGGACCTGGAAGCCGTTGCACACGCCTCCCACGGGGTAGCCCGCGTCGATGAAGGCATTGAGGTCCTTGCGCAGCTTGCTCTTGATGCGGCTGGCGAATATGGCGCCCGCGCGGACGTAGTCGCCCGAGGAGAAGCCCCCCGGGATGAACAGGACCTGGTAGTCCTCCAAGGACCGGGCGTCCTCCGGATGGGGGACGTCGCCGGTCAGCTGCTTGAGGTGGACGTACTCCGACGCCGCGCCCAGCCTGTCGAAGGCGCGCCAGCTCTCCTCCTCGCAATTGGTCCCCTCGATGCGAAGGATGCAAACTCGGATGTCGCGCGTCTTCAATGCCTCACCCGGCCTCGTTCCGGCGTATGGCATGGCGGGATAAAAGGGTTACCAAGAGCACAGGCCAAGGGGGGTCATACATGATGGCGGATCGCAACGTAGAAACCTTTAATCCATCGCACCCGGATAGGCAAGGTCGATAACCATGTGGACGTGTCCCGAGTGCGGCCGTCAGTTCACTAGACGGAGACAGTCTCACTCCTGCGGCGACTACTCCGTCGACAGCTTTCTGGCGAACGCGACCCTGACATCCAAGGCCCTTTACGAACGGTTCACCATCGTCCTCCGGGGCGCGGGGCCCTTCGACCTGGCCCCGGCCAAGAACCAGATGGGCTTCCAGCGCAGAAGGATCTTCGCCGCGGTCTCGGGACTCGGGAAGGACTACATCCGGGGCTACCTGGTCATCGGTGGTGAGGTAAAGAGCCGCAAGTTCCACCGGGTGAGCCATCCCTGCGACCTCTACGTCTGGCACCACTTCCGCATCGGCTCCGAGAGGTTCTTCGACGAGGAGTTCTCCCGTCTCGTTGGGATGGCCTACGAGTTCGGGGCCTAGGTTCATCCACGGCTTACCGGTCAACATGGTAACACAATAATAGAATTGGGTACATAACTGCGTCGAACAGGAGGGGGTTACGCATACCTTGGAAAAAGGTGAATCCATACCGTGATATCGCCGTCGTGCCCTTGAGTATCGGATTCGTATTCCTCGTCACGGCTTGGTTCGCCATGGAGGCACCCCTTCTCGTCCAACTGCTGCTCTTCCTCATAGCGGTTTTCTGCTTCGCTATAGGCATCCACTACCTGAGGATGAAGCCTGTTGGCCCGTACGTCTGGGTCAATTCCGATTCCAGGTCCAAGAATTCAGATAATCTACCTCCATACCCTTGGAATTACTATGATAGCGATTTTCAAAAATGGGTTCAAGAGAAGGATCCGTTTCTCGCTGATGAAATGAGCTCTTGGCCTGCAAATCTCGGTCCTCCTCCTAGCAACATGCCGGAGATAGAACTACTCGTTGCGAAGTACCTCCCCCCCAGCAATCCCAATGACCCTGCTTCCAGAGGGTCAAGGTCGATGCGCTTTGCCGAAGAGCGTCATTTGGTCCCAGAGGGGGGTGGTTGGATTATCGAGGATAAGCTTCCTGAGGATGGTGTTGTAAAAAGCTTCGATGACGTATTTTCCCAACAATGGCCAGAAGATATCAGGCTCCTGGATCGGGGCAACTCGTATGTAATCGAGATCGAGAACGTGGACTACCCTCCGGCCGCAATCAAGATAGTCGCCCGAAAGGCTGAGATGGAAATCCTCTTCCCGATCGACTTCGAAGGGTTTCCGGCGAACAGGGAAGTTAACGGCAAGCCCAGTATGAAGGTGCTTCCTATCGTATTCGAAGAGGAGACTGACCCCAACCGTGCATGGGCGGACCTATGGATCGATGTCCTCAGGGTCACGGTGCCGAAGGACATGTCCTCGAAGCCCTCACTGTCCGATGAGCACCCGGTGAATATCATCGTCCGTGATAGCCATCCACCTCCGCTTCCTCCGGTCCCCGAGGCCGCGAAGTACAGGCCTCATCATTGATTCATAGTGATTTCTTTCACTTTCTTTAGCGAGGCGCACCGAATCTAACAAGATATTCGGATGCCATCGATGCACGGTGGCATCAATGCGTCCGAAAGAGCGATCGCGTATCTACATCAAAATCATCGACAAGCTCTGGGACGGATCCTCGAAGGTCAGTTACAAAACCTTCCTCAAGCGACTCGCACTCTGGCGCCGCAGACTCCCCCGAGCGCGCCAATGTGAACTGCCGGATCCATCCCCAGCAACATTCACCAGGGTCTGGCAAGAATTCTGCACCACACACCATCTCCATCGACTTCGACGCCAGGACCTCATACATGTCCTCCTCCAAGGGATCTCCGAAGGCGCATGGGATGGTGATGCACTGTCCGAGGATGTCCTCCCCCGGGTCATCAACTATCTCAATGACAGGCGCATCATCCCCCCGGTCCGTTCGGAGCTCCTGCGCAACCTCAGGACAGCGCGACGTCGAGCCTACCGGAAACGTCAACGAAACCGCGAGCAGGTCTTGGCCAGCGCGATGGGCACCGCCCTTTCGGACCTTCCACTGACCCAACGCTTCCAGGTCACCCACAAGCTCCTCCGATACCCACCCGTGATGCGAGGCAAGGCAGGCATCGCGAAATTGGATGCCGAGGACATCGTGAGGCGGGAGATAGAGGCCACCTTCGCTGCGAACCGGATAGACATCTCCATTCTGCTGGCTCAGTCCAACCTCGACGAGGCCTTCGACTTCGTTGAGCGGAGGGCGACGAGCACTCTCCAGCGATTTGAACGAAGAGAAGTGGTCCGTGCACTGCCTCTCTATCTCGCCGCGCGCCACCGTCAGGCCGTCGATGCCATCCTCTTCATGTTCATCCGCCTGGTCCGCATCCTGCAATTTCGCGTCCAGGCCACCTACGATGAACGCATCGTAGATACGAACCGCACACTATTCGAGCGCCGTGGCCGCGAGATGGTGGCCCTGCGCCACGCAGTCCTCGAAGCCATCGAAACGGGCGATCCTGCACTGCTCAGACCGTTCCGTCAGCTCTTCTCCACCCTCAAGGAACGGGGCGAGGAGACCAGCACACGACGGGGATACTACCTCCTGCTGGCAAGCAGGGGGACCTTCGCTCGCAAACTGGCGCATAGGTTGGTCGGCATATCCTTCGATGGCCATGACCAGCATGCCAGGGCGACCATCAGCGCCTTGGAGGAAGTGCTTCGGTTCGCTCCATTCGCCGAGCCAGTTCCACGTCCTATCCTTCGTTCGGTGCATTTCCTCGACGTCCCCCTGGATCGGTTGGCCGATAGGCGCGTTTTCGAGACCATCATCCTCATCACAATGGCCGATCTCCTCTGGCTGGGGCGCGTGACTTCGCCCCAGTCCGAGCGATTCGGCAACCGATGGGAGGCGGTCACGGAGGTCTCAAGGGACATCGACGAGGATGCTGCATCCTCAGCTATTGATGGCGCGAGGAAGGACCTCAGGGTGGTGTGGGACAGCCTCGAGGACCCAACAGTGCAAGCCACCGTGGTTGCCAAGGGCCGCCTCGTCACCAAACGCCCGCCGAGAA
>CBDUQW010000119.1:0-8858 GCA_965369625.1 uncultured Thermoplasmata archaeon
CGGCCACGTTGTTCGTCCGGCGTCCGATGTAGGCCGCATCCTCGACGAGCACCTCCCCGGACGCCGGGTCCCTGATCATCCACGCCGAGGCGGCGGGGCCAGGGTTCGTGGGCCCTGCGGCGCCGTCGGTGTAGATGTGGAGAATGGGGTGCTCGGGTCCAATGGCTTCCTTGGCCATGGGGGGGTACGGGCGAGGGGGTGGGATATATGTTGGCTGGACCCTGGGTGAGCCGGTGGACCCGTCGGTCGGCCGCGGCGCGTTGGCCATGCCATCGATGCCCGGTCCCTCATGACCGGACGGGACCCCGGTCCCGTCCCGGGTCGCTCCGCTCCAGGACAGGGTCGCATCCCTGTCGGGACGGGCCGCACGACCCGTCCCTACCACACCCCCACCGCCGGTGTCGCAGCCGCCATCAGGGCACCCTTCAACCTGGCCAATCCCTCGAGCAGGTCCTCGTACCCCCGCGCCTCCACCTCGACCCAGTGGATCGCCGACAGGAAGCCCGAGACGGCCTCGGTGACCCCCTCGTACTGCCCGAACTCCGCTTCCAGCCCCTCCATCACCCAGCCCGGCATCACGTCGCCCAGCCTGACGGTGAAGTCCCCCGGCACCGCCTCCGGCACCGGCGTCCCCTCCACACCCCGCCTGTCCTGGCAACGAGGCCGCACGGGTGTGCGGACGAGGCGCAGCGTCCCGTCGTCGCTCACGACCACGGTCTCCACGGCCTCGTTCACCGGACCACCCCCCGCAGCCACACGGCCCGCGCTGCCCAGAGCCACCGCTCGGCCTCCCCCCTGGCCCTCCGCCTCTCCTCGGCCTGGAACACCCAGTCCCTCGCATCCGCCTCCCGCAGGGCCTCCATCGCCTTGTGGTAGTGCTTCCTGGATGCCTCGGACAGGTCCTCCCCCCGGTGGGTGCGGATGTTCAGCATGGCGGCCACATCCGCCTCGTCCTTGCCGGAGTTCAGCCACTCGAGCCCGGTGGAGAGGGCCTAAATCGGTGCCCGCAATCGGAATCGTTATAATGACCGCGAACCTGAATACCACTGTTGGGGATTGTGTTCGATGCCGGCCGATGAGGACATATCAGATGGAACAACCTCCAGATCCGGGAAGAAAACAGCGATGATCGTTGCACTCGTGGCGATCGCCATCGCATCGATAATTATCATTGTATCACTCGAGGATCAAGATCATGAAGACAACGGGAGGGAATACTATTCTGGCGATTACGCGGATTATTACGAATATTGGTATCTGGGCTTCCGAATGGGTGACGCAGAGCACTACCTCAACGAGGACATCAACCTGAAATACCCAGGGGTCTCAGGTCCTCTCGTGATATATCAACACCAACCACCCAAATTGGAGACCCGGAGGGATGCTGAGCAATACTTGGCCGGTTTCGGATTCAATGTTACTGGATATGGATACGAGGCATTCGGACCACCTATTGGCCCTGGCCACTCCTTCCGAAAGGGAGGGTGCTATATCGGGCTGGTGATCGACGGGCATTACTCCGTTTCGTATCAGGTCCCCCGCACCGATGAGTGGGAACCCAATATCACAAGGGAGGAGGCGATTGACATTGGTCTCGGTTACATCAAGAACCATACTGGCATCCCAGAGGAGGCCATTATCACCAACGGCACCTATTCTCATAGGAGCAGCAGGTATGATGGAGTGAAGGTAGAGAGTTTCACCGTACGGTTCCAGCAGACGATATACGGCCATCCGGTGGAAGGTTCGGGCGCTCGTAACTGCATACTGGTGGAGGTGGACGCCCAGACCGGGGCCCTGGAGCAATTCCATTATCACTGGGTCACCTTGGAGCCCATCGACGAGATCGGACAAGGGGACCTGGGCAAGCTTGAGGAGATCGTCAGCAGTTTCGTCGCCGATCACAACGAGTATGTCGCTTCTTGGCATGCCCCACCAAACTCCACCGTCAACATCACGAAGGTGGAGATAATCTACCGAAACCCGTTCGGTAAGACCAGCCACGACCTTTACGACGGCTGCCTGTCCTACGTGTACATGCCATACGTCCGGATAGAATGGGCAGATGGTAAGGGGTACACCATTGTGTCGCCCTTGGACCCAGGGGATTGATAGAACAGATGCCCCAGGCTAGCCCTAATTACATCCCAATGCCCCATCACCCCTTGATTCCCGCCAGCAGGGCGAAGGCCTCGCTCACCACCCCCCTCCGTCATCGGTTCAGCCCGACAGGGCCATCTGACGCGAGCCCTGTCGGTCCATCACCTTGCCGTCGTGGGCCCCGGGGGGCTGGCCGGAATTAGAATCATCATGACTGAACAGCTCGACCACCACGATACCTGGGCTTGATCCACTAGACCTAATCGGGACAATCAGACTCGCCCTTCCGCCTCATCATGAGCGTCGCCATGCCGACGAGCATCGCCAGCAGCACGAAGGCCCCTCCCAACGTGGGGCTCTCCTCCTCCTTCTGGATAACGACCGTGAACTCGTCCTCGACCGATGCCTCTCCATCGGACACGGTCACCTTTATCTTCCGGGTGCCCGGTTTCAACTTTTTGTAATCCAGGGTATCTCCGGTCCCGATAGTGACCCCGTCGGAGGTCCAGGTCATGGTGAGGTCGTCCCCGTCCTCGTCCGTGGCCTCCACGGTGAAGGTGACCATCTTGCCCTGCTTGAACTTGGAGCCATTCTCAGGAGACATGGAAATAATGACGGGGGCGTCGTTCACATTGGTGACCCGGACCGTCACGTTGAACCACAGCGTGTCCTCGCCGTCGGTCACCCGGACCTCCAGGCGGTGTTCCGGCACCCACTCATCGTATCGGGTCTGGAGAACCAGCCCGGAGACGATGATGCCAGGCGCGTCGCAGGCGGCGGTGAGGGCTGTCGGGGGGTCGTTCCCGTCCACAACGTGGTCGGTCAGGTCCAGGGTCGCCGTTGCCTCCTCGGTCACGTACCAGTCCGGGGGGTCGCTCTTCAGCTCCGGCGGGCGGTTGACGCACGCCCCCTCGAACCACTCGGTGGCGTTAGCGTTCCCTGAGGCGTCCTCGGCCGTGAACCTGTAGAACAGCGGTCCCTCGATCTCGCGGGGTACGGGGATCATGACCTCCCAGTACGTGTCCCCCCCGGAAGGAGTCCTCTCCATCGGGCTGCTTTCCTCGGTCCCCTCGCCGAACCGGTAGCTGATGGAGACCTTGCCCATGCCGATGTTGTCCCGGACGGTGACGTGGAGCTCGCAGTCCTGCCCCTTGGGGACGATGAGCTCGCCGTGGGCGTGCTCCAGCTCGGGGAGGTCGTTGTCCACAATAATCGGGGTGACAAGCTCGTACGTGACCTCGTTCCCAGCCAGGTCGAGGAGGCCTACGAAAAGGTAGAAGGCTCCCACGTAGTCGTTGTCCATCTGGACCCCCAGTTCATAGATGCCGTTACCCTGGTCATCGATGTCCGTCCCCGTCCACAGTTCCTCGCCGGAGGACACGATGTCGATGCCGATGTTGTCCCTCACCCGGATGCGCGCGTGGAAGACCTCGCCTGTCGTGGCCGTGGCGTCGGAGAGGTCCTCGACCATCGACGGGGCGTCGTTGTCCCTCACCCGCACGATGTCCACGTGGGTCAAGAGGACGTTGCCGTAGAGGTCCTCGATCTCGTAGCTGTACGTTATGTTCGCCACCTGGTCGGAGGGCACGTCGATGACAATTGAGTAGAGGACGTTCCCCGAGGAGGGGTACGCCTCGACGACCTCCATCTCGATGGACGCCAGTTCCCCATCGTCAAATGCGTACCACAATGTGGCTCCCTTGAGACCCACGTTATCATGCGCCGTGAGTGTGAACTCGTGGGGGTCCCCCGTGGTGGCCCAGCTCTTTGTGCCCTCGTTGATGATCCCGGGTCCGTTGATGTCGATGACGTCGACGGTGCGTTCGAGGGTGGAGTTCGAATTACCGGAGGTGTCGTTGCTCCAAATGACGTAGTGTAGGTCCTCCAGAGTGGCCTCGACGATCATCGAGCCCTCCCATGTGGTACCGGTCGTCGAGGTCAGGTTCAATCGTGTCCCCTCGCCCTCTCCGTACCGGTACTCCGCCCATACCTCGGCCACCTCGATATTGTCCCACACGGGGATGGAGAATTCGTACAAGAGGTCTGTATCGGCCGTGTCCGGCGAGGCGTCCTCTCCGAAAGATGGTTTATCGTTGTCCAGGACCGAGGTCGTGACAACGCTGGTACGGTTCCAGATGCCCGAGATATCAAGGATATCGAAGTGGTAATTGATGGGTCCCCGCTCGTTGGACAGGATCAGGAGATCGAATGAATAGCTACCGTTGCCAATTCCGGATATGTCGATGCCCGTCATCGTTTCGTTGATATGTGGTGTGGGTTCGTTCCCTATCCAATAGATCAGATGGACCGACATCACACCAAGATTGTCAGACACGTTTACTAGAGCGTGGAAGATCTCTCCAGTTGTCCCAACTGCATCTGAGTCATCCGAGAGGACCATGGGCGCATCGTTGTCGAACACACTAACCGTAGACACGGTCGTGTTGTTCCAGTTACCAGCCTCATCGGAGCTGACAAAGTAGTATGAGATATTTGATGCCCGGGAATCCAGGGGAACGACGAATGAAGCATACTGGTAGGTCCCGTTGCCAACGCCATTCACGTTGATGCCCACCATCGTATCGTTCGTGGATGGACCCCCCTCTAACCAATAGACAACGTGGACGGTGCCGACACCGATGTTGTCCTCCACCTCGATCTCCAAGGTGAATAGTTCGCCCGTAGTCCCAAAGCCGTCCGATGTGTCCATCCCGAAGAGGGGCTGGTCGTTATCCACTACCGTGAAGGAGTACGAAGAAGATGTGTTCCAGTTGCCAGCCTCATCCTTCATTGTGAAGTAGTAAGCGACCCGGCTCAACGTGTACATCGGCATATCGACATAGAACTCGGCAATTCCCCAGTAGGGTCCAGGAGTGACTTTCCAGTTCATCGAGATGTTCGTGTAAGGGCCACGGTCGAAGGCGTAATTGAGGAAGACAGCCTCCTTGGAAATGTCCACGTTGTCGCTGACATTCACGGCGAACCGACAGGGGTCGCCTGTGGTCCCATTCGCGTCCGAAAGGTTCTCCTCGAATACCGGGGGATCGTTGTCGGTGACTGACACCGCGCCCCCGGGGTGGGTGTTCATGTTGCCTGATGTATCCTCCGTCCCGAAGGTATAGGTTAGCCCCTCCAGGGTGTCATCGACGGTCACTACAAATTGCCACAGGACACCGTTCGACGAGGTGAGCGTCCCGTTAAATGTCGTGCCCGACCCGTACCTGTACAGCACCCAGGTGCCCTTGACCGCGACATTGTCATTGACCTCGACGGAGAAGGTGAAGGGGTCGCCCGTGGTGGCCGTGGTGGCCGTTGAGTCCGTCCCGAAGGTAGGATCGTCGTTGTCGATCACGGAGACGTCGACCTCGGCGGACTCGTTCCAATTGCCCGAGGTGTCGTTGGTCCACAGTCTGTAGTGGATGGTGGCCAGTTCGTGAGGGACTGGCAAGAGATGGAAGTGAACACCATCTCCCTTCGGCGCGCTCGGATCGACGGACGTCATCGTGTTGTTCGTGGCATTGGCGATGTCGTTACCGAACCAGGTCACAACCCGAACGTTATCGACGGCAACGTTGTCGGTCACGTTCACGCTGATGTTCAGGACCTCGCCCGTGGTGGCCACGGTCGGTGTGTGGCCGAGGTTGTTAAAGGTGGGCAGGCGGTCGTCCACGGCGGGGACGTCCCGGGTGGGGGTGACAAGGATGTTACCCGTCACGTCGGTGGCGTTGACCTCGTAGCTGAGGGTCGCGGACTCCAGGGGGACCGGTATCGTGAGAATGTAGATCCCATCCATGGTGGTGCCGGAGGACCTCGGGAGGGTGGTCGTGACGGCTGTGGCCTCGTCATCGTACCAGTATGTGATTGAAACAAGGTTGACCCCTGCGTTATCGCTGATGGACATGTTGAATGTGTAGCTCCCGCCCAGGGTTGCCGTCCCAGGGGACCTGTCGTTCACGACGACGTCCTCCAGGTCCTTGGTGATCACTAAGAAGCCCTCGCGTCCCCCTTCGAAGGAGGTCCTCAGCGCCCCTGGGGTTGTGAAGAAATCTGAGCTGTACGTTTCCCCGGTGGCGTACACTGACCCGTTGAGGACATCTAGCGATCTCGGAAACTCCAAGCTATTCCCTCCGAAGAACGAGCTGTATAACAAGGTGCTCAGGGTCTCGTTGAACCTGACGATGAATCCATCGCCATTCGGAGCATAGGTGGTGTCGTTGGCGTCCGGGGTCATTGGGAACTTGGCGCTGGTCGTGGTACCTACGATCCAGACACAGGCCTGGGAGTCCACGTGGATATCCCGGCCGATCTCCTCGCCGTACTCCCCCAGCGTGGTCGAGTGCAGCAGGTCTGACCCGTTGTGGCTCAGCTTGCACACGAATGCGTCCTTGGGGTAACTCCACCTGCTGTAGGCATCCTGGGTCGTTGGGAAGCTTCCCCATGTTTCTCCCGTCATGTAGATATCATCCGAGGCATCGATGACCATCTTGCCTATCCAATCCAATTCGACACTACCGATGTAGGTGCAGAACTCGAGCTTCGTAAGATTGGGGTCGAACTTGGTCACGAACCCGTCCAAGCGAAACCACTGGCTGTGCTTGTTGTATGTGGTGTCGTACGCCCCGGCGGACGTGGGTAGGTCATCGGAGTTGGAGCTCCCCGCGATGACCACGTTCCCGTGGCTGTCCACACCAATGCAATCGCTGTTGTCGGTTAACCTCCCCCCGAAGAAGGTCGAATAGATAAGAGAAGAACCTGACGCGTTCAGCTTGATGACGAAGGAATCGTGGACCCCCTTCAACTTGTTCAAGTACGCCCCCGGGGAGATGTAGAACTCGCTGGAGTTGGTTGTGCCCGTGGCGTAGCAGTTGCCCTGGGCATCCACGTAGAGGTCCCTGACCGAGTCCGAACCGCTCCCGCCGACGTAGGTCGAGTATATGAGGTCGGAGCCCGTCGAGTTGAGCTTGAAGATGAACCCGTGCTGGAACCTGCCAGTGATGGAGGTCTTATTGGCACCGGAGGTGGTGGGGAAGTCAGTGTCGTTAGTGAACCCCCCGACATAGACGCACCCAGCGGGATCGACATGGATATCAGTCCCACCGTCTGTACCGGACCCGCCTACGAAAGTGGACCAGGCGACGGTGCGGTTGCTCGCTAGCTTCATCACGAATATGTCGAAGCGACCTGCCTTTGAGGTGTTATAAGCACCGGTGGTGGTCGGAAAATCGGTACTGTTGGTGGTTCCGGCCAAGTAGATGGACCCGTTGGAATCCAATTCGATTGCATAGCATAGGTCCACGGCACCACCACCGATGTAGGTGGAGTATTCCAGTCCAGGGTCTATGATGAGGTCCCGACCTCCATCGTAGGCTCCGAGCTCGAACGAGAGCCGGTCCCTGCCGGTCAACTTGAAGGAGCACGGCACGGTACAGATGGCATCATCCACGGTCTGGTACGCTAGGACGGGCTGCTCCTTGATATCTTCGGCGGCGGTCCTAATCACGAGTTCCTCGGTCCTCGGGTCGACCTCAAGCCCTTCGATCCCCGTGTAGGCGAGGACGATATTCCCTGGTTCAGCGTTCGGATGGACGACAAGGTCGTACTTGATGTGACCATCCGTGAAATAGTACAACATGTCAATGCCAGGCCAAAGGTCGTTGTAGTGGACCTCCCTGAACACCGGGGCGTTCCTGACCCAACGCTCGGGCTCGTTCCCAATGAATGCGCTCAGATGTCGGTCCAAGGCGCGTGCTCCCACCGGGGTCAATGGATCGCAGCCCTCGAACGAGACCAAGACGTTGACCCCCTTCCCAAGATCGCCCCTTAGGTTGTAGATGACGGACCCCGTACAGAACCCGATGGAGAGCCCCGGGCCCTGCGTATAGTATAAGACCTCAGGATGTTGGATCTGGCCTTTGTTCTCGATGAAGCCCGGTTCAGAACCCTCGGATAGATCGGAGAGTCTCCTCGAGGAAACCGCCCCTGTCTGCCCCTCTGGCTCAGACGGATAGATGATATCCTGTGGTTCGTCGATAACCTCTTCGTTGGGTAGCATGATTAACAGTAGAGATAGTGCGAAAAGGATGGACACTAGTCGGTCCTTGATGTAATCACCTCGAACCACGACCCATAATGGACAACCACCATTATGTGATGTGATAATTAATGATTTCTATTCTGTACAGAGTACTTGAATCCGGCATGTCATTGGCCAAGATGCGATTTCCGGTATTACCTCACGGGCTCGTCTGGATAGAAAAACAATATATCAGATGGGTGGACGGGACACGCGTCCCGGGTCGCGCCTGGCGGCGCTCCAGGACAGGGTCCCCCTATGCCGGGACGGGCCGCACGACCCGTCCCTACCACTCCCCCACCGCCGCGACCATCACGGCCCCCCTCAGCCTGCGCAGCTCCTCCACGAAGTGGTCGAACCCCCTGCACCTCCACCTCGACCCACTCGAGCCACGTCATCAGGAGCTCCGCCTCCCCCCTGCCCATCGTCCCGGTGTCCTCCAGCAGGTCGACGACGAACGCCCCGGGCACCATCTAGCTGCTGGCCTTGCTCCTCCAAAGCCAAAAACCGACCGCTCCGATGACGACCACGACGACGATCACCACCCACAACAACGGACCGGACGCTATCGATGGCTCTGGCTCCCTCTCGAGGTTCAGCATCTCGATCGCTTCGTTGCCTGCATCATCCGTCGAACGCACTTCGATGACGTGCTCGCCCACGGTGAGCTTGACCTTGAAGGTGT
>CBDUQW010000120.1:0-8731 GCA_965369625.1 uncultured Thermoplasmata archaeon
CCGGGTTTCTCCTCCATCTCCCACAGGAGGTACCTGACCCCCAGGAACACTCCCACCACCAGGGCGGGCAGGAACACCAGGCCAGTGGCCGAAAGGGCCGGCCATGAGGAGTAGAATCCGCCGATGGTGCAGCCGAGGCCGAGGACGGCGCCGACACCCATCAACAGACCGCCCACGAGGCCCTTGACCAGTTCGCCAGCGGGAGCAACACGGATGGCGAACTCCTTTGCCATCAATGCGGCACCCAATGCACCCGCGATCATCATGACCGACAGCATCGCGTACCTGTGGTCCCGTATCGCCGTAACGCCATTGGGGGCGGACTCGGGGAAGTCCATCCCAATCCAAGCGAGGATGTTGGCACCTATGTTGCCAAGGCCCCCGGAGGACCCCCAGGGCGAGACGATCATGAACAGGACGACGCTCATGAAGGCAAGGATGCAAGCCCCTATCCACATCTCCCAGCTCTTGGCGAAGAAGGTGTCGTAGAGCTCTCCCAGGATGGTGGGCTCTTCCTCCTCCTTCGCTGCCGCCGCTGCAACGGCGGGTCCGGGCGTGGCTGCGGGGACTGCGACCTCGGCCGCCTGTGGCGCCCCTTCTGTCTTTATCTCTGGCTCGTTATCTTCCATGGGTTGTACTTCCCCCGGTCTATCCCTTCCGGATGTAGAACATCTGCACGCCGCCCTCTTCCTCCATACCGAGGAATTCGTGGTTGTTACGGTCACACCACTTGGGCACGTCGGTCTTGGAGCCGGGGTCAGTGCCTTCCATCATGAGGACCTGTCCCGAGTTCATCTCCTTCTTCATCTTCTTCGCCAGCTTGACGATCGGCATAGGGCATGAGAGCCCTTTGCAGTCAAGGGTTGCATCCACCGTTACGTCCATTCCACTACCTCCTTACTCACTCTCAATAGGTCGCGAACGCGTCGTACTTCTCCGCAAGAGCGGCCACGTCCGCCAATGATATGATCTCTACCTCGTCCAGGATGTCATCGAGGGGGATACCCCTCTCCTCGAGGTGCTCACGCACGCAGAAGACCTTGCCATCCAGGTCCATCAGGTCCTGCGTGGCATCGAGGTTCGAGGGCATCCTGACCGCCCTCGTGTTCTGACCCAGCTTGATGTTGTACACCCCGTCCTCGACGAGGATGGTGTCGCACACGTCCAACATCCCAGCTGCTATCTGCGAAAGGCTGAAGCGCAGCCCTGCAAAGGCGTCCTCCTTCCCGTAGGGGGCGGACTTGACTATCGTTAGTATGCTCTTGACCATCTCCTTCACCTCCCCAGCATCAATAGCGTGTCGGCCTCCTCCATGAAGTCGGTGAAGTCCTCGGTCAGACTGCCGATCTTGGCACCTGGCATCAGGTAGCCAGGCTGGATACCTCTACCGATGCAGCAGGTGCTGCACACCGCGATCTTGAGCCCCTTGCCCACCATCCTTCCCAGGTCCTCGCTGAGGCTGGGGAATCGCTTCGGGGTCTGGTCCTTGAGGGCGGCGGTCACTGCCTCGCCGAACAGGAAGATGTTCACATTATGGCCCATGTCCAGGGCCTTCTCTCCCAGGGCAACGGCCACGTTGGCCTCCATGCTCATCATGGCACCGGAGAAGAGCAATATCGTCAGGTTCTTTCCCATTGTCCCACCTCACATCCTGAGCACGCCTTCGTACTCGTCCATCATCAGCTCGACCGCCCGCTGGGTGTCGACTACCTCGACCTCATCGCTCTTGAAGTCCCCGTAACCCCTGGCCTTCATGCACAGGTCCAGGGCGTACACGGTCAGGTTCCTCTGCTTCATTTTCTCCCTGCTCGCGGGATGAACGGCGTGGTAGATGCCGTCCTCCACGAGTAGGACCCCGGCGTCCGCATTCCCGGAGAATACCTCTATCATCTGAGCACAGGTGCACTCGTGGGGCGAGTGCAGGACCAGGTACAACCTCTTCTTCATACGCAGAACCTCCATGACCTCCCGGCGATCCGAGGGGTCGGGTCCCCCGCAAGAGGACGGAACGGCGGCTCCGCCCGACCGGAGAGGGGACGTTGAAAAATCACTGAGCGGTCCTGGACCGTGGAGGGTGCACTTGTGGGTATTGCCCGTGATATAAGGGATGAGAGAAACCTCGCCTTACCGCCTCGACCACCCGACGCGCACATTTGAACCATTGTCCCGGAGCGATTCCTCATGATTTTTAAAAAACCGTAATCGCACCCCTCCTCATATATGTTACGGTTTTTCAAAATCCGTGAAAACCGTAGCCTGGCGCTATCTATAAGTAAGATAGGTAACTTAGTGTCCCCGAATGGCTAAGACCCCGATATCGATAATGGCCCACCTGGAGCACTGCGAGGACCTGTTGCAGTGCGTTTACAACCTTACGCCCTGCGAGGTCCAGGTGTACAGGCTTCTCCTCATGGAGGGTGGGCTTACGGCCAACCAGGTCGGGGAGAACCTGGGGAGGTCGTCCAATTCCGCCTACAGGTTCCTGAGGTCGCTCCAATCGAGCAAGCTGGTCTTCAAGAGGCAGAGGAACCGGAAGGAGGGTGGATACTACTATCTCTACTATGCCGAGGACCCGGAGAAGGTCCGGGTCCGGCTCAACGAGTTCAAGGAGGCGTGGAACGTAAGGATCGAGGAGCTGATCCTCGAGTTCCCCCGGGACATACCCGAGGACGCGCCTGGATTGATGCAGAGGGCATAGGCCCCCTGGTCTTCGGTCCCCCTCCGCCTGGCCCTCGCTCGCCTTTTTCCGTTAGAACATGTAGGTCTTCGCCCGAAGGTCCTTGGTCTCTATGAGGATCCTGCCGGCCTGCTCCTTCATGGGCATGTAACCCGGCCAGCAACCGCCACCGTTGACGTTCCTCAGGTACTGCGACGAGGGCTCCGCCTACGCCGCCCGGGTGGCGGGAGTCGATGCCATCGTGGGCGCACTGGACCGCCTCGGCATCGTGGACCGCAAGGAGAGGACCATGCGCCTCCGGCAGGACCATTGAGCCCCCCTGGCCCATGCCAGTAAGTGATACGACGGCACATGTTGTGTCAATTCGTTCTGATTTTTCTGATTATTCAGAAATATATAAATATTCGGATTTCCGTTATGGGACCGGTGAGACCGTGACCGATAAGGAATGCTGCGGGGAAGGCGCCGAGGTGGTGCGACCAGGAGGCCGACAGTTCTTCGTGGAGGCGGTGGCCACCATCGATGACCGGGGTCAGATGGTGCTGCCCAAGGCCATCAGGGAGAGGCTGGGCCTCAAGGCGGGCGACAAGCTGGCCATCTCCGTGATGGAACGGGACGGCAAGCCCTGCTGCGTCACCCTCATCAGGGCCGAGGACCTGTCTACCATGGTCCGCGAGTTCCTGGGACCCGCGATCAAGGACGTCCTTTAGCCAGAAGGAGTGCGATAACGTGGACGAGAAGGAGATCAAGGAGGCCGTCAAGGCCGGTTACGGCATGGCAGCGGAGAAGAGGGCGAACGCGTGCTGCGAGACCGCATCGTCATGCTGCGGCGGCGGGATGGACCAGTCAAAGGCAGTCAGCGTGATGGTGGGCTACGAGCCCGAGGAGCTGGCCAGCCTGCCCGAGGGAGCGATCCTCGGCCTGGGCTGCGGCAACCCCGTGGCCATCGCGGCCCTCGAGGAGGGCGAGACCGTCCTGGACCTCGGCTCGGGCGCGGGCATCGACTGCTTCCTGGCAGCCAGCAGGGTGGGCCCCTCCGGCAAGGTGATCGGGGTCGACATGACCCAGGAGATGCTGGACCTGGCCCGGAAGAACGCCGGGGAGAGCCCCTACGACAACGTGGAGTTCCGCGAGGGCGAGATCGAGGCCCTGCCCGTGGACGACGACTCGGTGGACGTGATCATCTCCAACTGCGTCATCAACCTCTCCCCCGACAAGCCATCGGTGTTCGGGGAGGCCTTCCGCGTCCTCAAGCCGGGTGGTCGCCTGATGGTCTCCGACATCGTGCTGACGGGGGAGCTCCCCGAGGACGTGAAGGGGGACATCTACGAGTACGTATCATGCATAGCGGGGGCCTCCATGAGGGAGGACTACCTGCGGTACATCGAGGAGGCTGGCTTCGTGGACGTCGAGGTGGTCGAGGAGTCCAACTACTCCGAGCTGGAGATGGTGAGGAGCGCCAAGGTGAGCGCCCGGAAGCCCGTCGACTGACGAGGCTACTCCACATCGATGTGCTTCTTCGATTCCCACAGGCCGTGGATGTTGCAGAACGCCACTGCGTGCAGCGTACCCGGCTTGCTGGCCTTCATGTGGAAGGCGGTGGCATGGTGGGTGTGCACCGGACCCTCGTTGGGGCCCGCGACGGACTCGCCATGGGCGGCGAAGTCGAAGTTGCCGACGTTGTAGACGAACTTCTCGTCGTCGGGCTTGAAGAACACGCGTATGTAGCGGATGTGGTGCTCGGTGGTGTTGGGGTGGTCCGCGGCCTTGCCCAGGCTCACCACCACGTCGAACATCTCGTCTGCAGCGACCTTGTCGGGGCACTCGATCGCCGGCACATGCTTCTCGGACTTCCAGTCACCGGTCTGGATGTGGGTGTATATCGACATATTCCATCCTCCCTGCTCGCCAATGGGACCTCTCGGATTTAATATTTTATGCCGAACGGTGCTGGACAGTAGGCCAAACGCTTATATCTCTCGCACAGGTTTCCCGGAAATGGCGATCGCATGGCGGAGTGCATCGAGTGCGGGGAGGAGTTGGTGCCCGGGGCCGAGCCAGCCGTGTGCGAGGATTGTGCCCGGACCAACCTCGTCGAGGGGTCCGAGGGCAGGGGCGAGGATGTAGACCAATGGGCCACCTGCCCGCTGTGCGATGGCACCGGGAAGTGCTTCTACTGTGGCCCGGGAGGGCCCTGCTACCACTGCTCGGGCAGCGGCCGGGAGATGCCTGGCAGCCAGGACGAGTGCCACATCTGCGCTGGCGATGGCTCCGTCGACAAGGGGTGCAACATGTGCGACCACACTCGCAAGTGCAAGCACTGCAACGGCACGGGCAGGGTCCCGGCGGACGCCCTGAGGAACGCCTAACCGATCTTGAGGGTGACCGCGGTCTCCTCGGTCTCGGGCTTCTTCGGCAGCTTGAGCGTCAGCACACCCAGCTTCATGGTGGCCTCGGTATCGTCGGGGACGACGGCCCTGGGAAGGGGGACCTTCCGGTAGAAGTTGGTGGTGGTCCGCTCGTTGCAAAGGTACGCGGTGTCCATCTGGTCGATGTCGCACTCCAGGGCATTCTCGCCCGTGAGCTCCACCATGGTCTCCGAGACCTTGACGTCCACCATCTCCCTGGTGACCCCAGGCATCTCGGCGACGATCAGGAAGTGGTCGTCATGGTCCTGGACATCGATGGGGGGCACGCGCACATCCTCATCCATCTCCTCCATCTGGGCCCAGAACGGGTCGTCGTAGGCGTCGGCAAGACTCCTCTCCAGTTCCTTCTGGACCCTTCGCCTGATAATCTGGTCCAATTCCTTGTCATCCATCGTTGTCCACCTCCAGGTATCGGCGGTCCCATGGGAATCCCCATTAAAATGGATTTGGGCGTACCTTTGAGGGCAGGTAGGACGGTGATCCATCCTATCCGGCCTATGCCTGACCCGGATCCTGGCGCCGCAGGACGATGAACACCACCGCGAGGACCGTCACGGCCGCCGCGACCATGGCCGCCCACATGTACCAGCCCAGGGTCCATTCCTCCTCGGAGGCCACCTCGGGGACCTTCAGGGTGACCTCTGGGGATGGCTCGCTCTCCTTCTCGACGTTGATGGCGACGATGCGGTAGCGGTACGTCTGGCCCCTCTCCACCTGGAGGTCGAAGTAGGTGGTCCCGATGGTGACGACTGCCAGCTCCTCGAGTCCGCCGTCGGCGAACCCGCGCAGGACCCTGTAGCCGGTCACGGGGGAGCCGCCGTCGTCCTCCGACGGGAGCCACGACACCTTGATCCTGTCCTCGATGAACTCTAGGGTCACCCCCGTGGGTGTCGATGGCGGGTCTATCGCGGGCACGTGGACGGTGAACTTCGAGCTGGGGTCGCCCGTCCCCATGCCGTTCACGGCGGAGACCGTGTAGTAGTACATCACGTCGGGTTCGATGTCGGTGTCGTTGTAGGTCGTCTCCAGCCCCACCTCGGCAAGGGGCTCCAGGTCCAGGGGGCCCGACCCCCTCATCACGATGTATCCCGTGATGGGGTCCCCACCGTCGTCGCTGGGTACGGACCAGTTGATGACCACGGTCTGATCGATGTAGGTGGCGCTCACCTCCTCCGGTGGCGGGGGCGGCACGATGTGGTCCGCCCTGACCCTGCGGGCCTCGCAGGGCTCGCCCGTCCCGATTGGATTGGTGGCCTTGACGGCATAGTAGTAGTAGCTACCCACATCCACCGAGGTGTCGATGTATTGTAGATGCGTAGTGTTGGCGATCTCCTCCAGGTCGTCGGGGCCATCGCCTCGCAGCACGATGTAGCGGGCCACCGGCTGGCCGCCGTCGTCCTCGGGTGGGTCCCACTCCAGGTAGACCCGTCTCCTGTCGAAGGAATCGCTGAGGTTCGAGGGGGCCGAGGGTGGTCGGTACTCGATGGTCTCTATCATGAGGGGCTCGGACATGGCGCCCTCCCCGGCCTTGTTGACGGCCGCCACCGCGTAGTAGTAACCCTGACCCATCACTATGGTGCTGTCCCGGTAGGTCCTGGAGTGGCCGGTCGTGTTCAGCTCCTCCATGGTCTCGCTGGAGGTCCCCCGGTAGACCACGTAGCTCGAGATGGTGCTCCCCCCATCATCGACGGGGGCCTTCCAGGAAAGATGGACGGTGTCGATGTCCTGCTCGGCGCTGAGGTCCGTGGGGGCTCCTGGAGGCTCGGGCGGGATCACTGTGGGGAAGAGGCCGCTAACGGTGTTGGCCACCACGATGTCCTCGGTGCGGTCGAAGAACCTGATCAGGCCCACCACCTCGATCTCCATGTCCTCCGTGATGAAGGATGGTAGCATGAACGTCGCCTCGTAACCCTCGCCATTCCATTCGTAGCCAGCGCCCGAGTGCCCGCTGAGGGAACGGACCCAGTTCGACCAGTTCTCGTCCGTGACGATCTTCCAGAGGACGCATCCGTCCTCGAACTCCCCGTCGGCGTCGTGGTGGTCCAACGACACCGTGACCACGTGTCCAGGATGGAGCTCGCTCACTTCCACGGTCAGGTCCTCGTCGGACCACTCCTCTTCAATATCCAGCCATCTGTTCGGTGGCTCGTAGAAGGGGAATCCCGTGCCAGTGCCGTTCTCACCCCACTGGACGTGCGCACCGATCCAGTCGGGCCACCTGGGCTCGTCGGGCCTGAGGTCCGCAGGCACGTCGATGGTGACTTCGAACTGACCGTTGGAGTCGGTCGTCTGGTTCCCGTGGTAATAGATATTGTGCTCATCGGTGTAGTAGACGAAGACCTCCTCTCCCGTCACCGGCTCCCCCGCGTACGTGACGTTGTGTGTTATCGTGTGCTGCTGACCCGGGGCTATGGGGCCCTCCACGTCATTGGTCACGCGGAATGGGTCCGGCGCATATGTCGAGGGCGTTCCCGGGAAACCCCTCCCGAACTCCTGCACGTAACCAGCGCCGGTCACCACTCCGTCGACATCGACGTAGGTATAGTTCAGTTCAGGTGTGTCAAGGGTGGCCCTCATCCTTCCAGATAGGTCCGCTGTCCAGGTCCCTTCCTCGTATACCCAGCTTCCGGTCTTGTTACGGTAGTCCCACTCGAGATCGAAGACGGCCTCAGGGATCACCCGCCCCCGACCGTCCACCGCGATGAGCTCCAGCTCTGTGCTCTCGTAGGTTGTATTGACTATCCTCGCCCAGACGTCCAGGAGGTCTACCTCAACCTTGAAGTATCCGCCGGCATCTTGCGTTATCGAACCTATCGTCCTCTCGAGCAGCACCTCCACCCTGTAGACCATGCTCTCGGTGATGTTGTCCTTGACGGTGAACGAGAAGGCGTAGGTTCCGACAGCCAGCCGGGTGGTCTCAAGTCGTGTCCTTTCGTATGTGTCCTCCTCCCTCAGGTCCACCTCAGGAAAGCCCGTGTCCGCGTCGACGGGACCATATTCGTTGTTCAGGACGATCACGTATTCCAGCTCGTCGCCAGGGGATGGGTGGTAGTCATCGGGATCCACGTAATATAGCGCGGGGTACAACTGAGCGCCGTCGATGAACAGGTCCACGTAATCCCTTGCGCTCAGCAGACCGCGAGCGTCGGTCATCTCGGCCTCAGCCTCCAGGGTCACCTCACCGTTGTAATCCCTTACGTCGTCGACCTCAATGATGAACGTGCCATTGTACCTACCAGTCGACCAGTTGAGCAGGGGGATCGTCCTATCGCCAGGCCAATCGATCATGAGACTGACGGAGTCTGCGTCGTGGTACTCCCCCCTGTAGAAAACGTGGACGGTCACGTTGACCTGGGAGCCCACGTCGTACCTCTCCTGTGGATAGGTGATGTAGACAGCGAAACCGTCCCGCTCGCCCAGGTCCGCGGATGCGAGAGGAGCCAGGGCGACGAGGACGACAACGAAGGTAGCGGCTAATGAATGGACTCTCAAGCTGAAACCCCTGGGTCGGACCCCGTTGAAAATAAGGCGGGGGGATATTTAATGGTTGTCAAGGGGTCGACGCCCCTCCCCTATAGCGTCAAGAATCCGTTGGGTTCTTACATGTAGTCTCATTATCCCTGAT
>CBDUQW010000121.1:0-8228 GCA_965369625.1 uncultured Thermoplasmata archaeon
CCCCGGTGACGGGGGGGCAAACCTATAGAATTTCGCAGGTCTGCAACAAGCTATAGTATAAAAAATCCGGGGATTGGTTAGGCCCTGCAAATCATCTATTGCCTCTCTTCCCCGTCGGGTGGCTCCCCCTTCTCCGGCAGGGGCTCGATGTACACCTTCCTGCTCTTCTGTCGCCCCCTGGTGACCAGCCAGTAGAACGCGACGACGAACGCGAGGATGATGAGCCCCACGACCATCCCCGCGATGCACCAAGCCCAGGTCGCCATCCCTCTCCCCTCCACTCACACCTGGTCGGTACTGGGCCTTGTGATCATATCAAGTTTCGGTAGCCATCCAGCTGGGACTCGACCCCGAGGCGCCGATGATGGATCATGACCGGTCGTCACCGCCATCGACCTAGCTGGACCGGCGGCGAACGGTCGACTGGCAGAAGGATGTATTTTGCGCGAGGACCATGTTCCCCCGAGGGACGATCAACCGCTACCCGTCGTCACCGACTCGGCCCCGCTCGCGATGAGGTCCTCCAGGGCCTCCGCGAACCTCCTGGCCGAGCTTCGGTCCAGGATGACACGCAGGGAGGGAAGGTCCCCACCATCCCGCCCGGGAAGGTGCTCGAGCTCGATGGGTGTATCGGGAGGGAACACCTTCCGTCCCACGGTCTCGAAGAGGTTCTCACCGGGAACGATGCGGTCGATGAGCGCGTAGTTGAACAGCTCGATGCCACGGACGATATCCGAATCCGCGTTCAGCTGGAAGACCATCGGGCGGACGGACCGGACCTCCCGTATGACCCCCCATTCCACGAACAAACGCAGCTTCCTCATGAGGGTGGGGCGAGATACCCGGACCTGCTCGAGCAACTGGTTCACCGAGAATGTGAAGTCTGGCATCGCGAGGAAGTGCTCGATCAATCTCGCCTCGGGGGTGTCCCCAAAGATCCCCTCGAACGGTTTCATGGACATGTTATCATCACCACCATGGGTCGTATGGTATATCAATATTGTCAAACAGTGTATCTGTATTGTCAATCTATTTTTACATAATGCTCAGCTTCCCGTAGGCCTCGAGAACTCGTCTGGCCTCCCTCGGGTCCACGTAGCAGTTAATCTTGCCTGCCTTCCCCTTCTTCGTATGTCCCACAATCCCCTTGTTCATGGGCCTCTTGAGGGCCTTTGACACCTCTTTCTTGCTCCACGAGGGTGGCATGTCCCGGAGGATGGCCTCCCTCCTCTTGCCCCTCCAGGGAGAGACACACCTCCGTCTATGGAGATAGGCGATGATCCTTAGCTCAAGGATATCGAGGTTCCCACCGATATCGACCGTGTCCATCGGTCATTAGGACGCCAGCGGTCTTTGATAAGGCCGCCTTTATAACCATCAGGCCTTTAGGAGAACAATCAAATTCATCGGTCTGTTCGATTGCCCGGGCGGTCCGGGTCGACCAGGGGTTCTGGCTGCACCTTGGTCTGCCTCTGGTCATGCCAGTAGGGGCACCTCGCCATGAATGCTATTCCGATGACATCGATGATGGCCAGTTTCAGGATGGGCCAGGACCTATGGATGGGTCAACGACCCCTCGTGGGAGGTATCGGACCTCCCAAGATAGAACGAAGCGGGACAGGTGACGGCGGGATGTCCCATCTCACAGGGCACCTGATCTCACGCAGAGTCGATGGCGTAGTTGATGACCAGCTCGCCGATGTCCTTGATGTAGTGGGCCGTCCGGTCCAGGGAGTCGGCCACGACGGACAGGGGCAGCCCCGCCGCCTTGGGCGAGTCGGCCACCTCCCCCTTGAAGGCCGTGATGTCCTCGAGCACCTCGTTGGCCCGCTCCAAACACTGGTGCGCCAGACTGCCGTCCCGCTCGAAGAGGGCCGAGATGACGTCGTCGAGGATGGGCAGGATCACCTCGGAGATGCGCTTGATATGGTTGCGGTGGGCCTTCCGGGCCTTGCCCGCCTTGAGGTCGGGCACCTGCCGGGCCATCCTCGAGGAGTGGTCGCCGATGCGCTCCAGGATGCGGGCGATGAGCATGAAGTTGACCGCGTGCTCCCGGGACGTGCCCAAGCCCTCGATGAGCTCGGACCTCCGCAGCAGCAGGTTGTACTGGCGCGCCACCAGCCAGTCGAGGCGGTCCACCTCGGTGTCCCTCATCACCACGTCGCCGGCCAGGTGCTCGTCCAGTTCGGCGCAGGCCAGGGCCGCCTCCCGGTGCATCGAGGAGCAGATGCGGTACATCCGCTGTATCGAGGTGCGGAAGGGCATGTCCGAGGGCGAGAGCAGGTCGCGGGTCTTGATGTTGTCGATGTCCTCGTCGATGATCTCGGGCCCGATGACCAGCCGGGTGAACTGCCGCACCACGTTGCGCACCTCGGTGGACATGCGAGGGTCCTGGTGCACCTCGATGATGTCGTAACCGGTGACGTAGGCGCCGATGAGGTTCCGCAGCAGCTCCTTCTCGTGGGGCTCCTCCTCGAGCCGGAACACCTTGTGCCGGGGCTCCTCTCCCGCCGACAGCCGTGGCGTCAGCACCAGGGTGCCGTCGGCCTGGGGTATGATGCCCACCGTGTCGTTGGGATTGAGGCCCACCTCCTTGACCCACTTCTTGGGCAGCGACACGATGAAGGTCGACCCGCCCGTCACCTGTACCTTGCGCATCTCCACGTTTCCGCCCCCGTGGAACTACGGTATCTACTTTCAATATATTTCTCTTTTATCTATATAGATTATTAAGACCGGGCAGGGATCGCGGGCCAACTAAATAGAATAGGGAGTCCCGTGAGGACCACGCCTTCGGGGGCGACCCAGGACCGGGGCCCGTACCAACGGGCTCAGTCCTTCGGTTTCTCCTCCTTCCCCTCCCCGACCTTGGTGTTGAGGAGGACGAGGGTGACCACGATGATGCCGACGATGAGGAGACCGTAGAGGATGTAGTTCCTCCACCAGTCGTCCTTGACGTCGGACTCCTTGGCCTCGACGTTCCCCACGTCGGTGGTCTCCCCCGAGGTCACGGTGGCGGTGAAACCGCCCACGATCCTCTTGCCGTCCCAGAGGGTGAAGTCGTGGTCCCCCGGCTTGGTGTCGAACTCGAAGGACCCGTCGGCCTCAGTGGTCGCCCAGGTGGCATCCGTGGTGGACACGTTGATGCCTGCCCGTCCCTCGCCGTCGGAGTCGACCACGACGCCCTTGACCGTGCCCGTGGCCAGATCGACCACCACCATGGCCGACCGGTCGATGGAGTAGGACAGGACCTCCATCTGCCAGTCGGGGTTGTGGATGTACGATATATCGCTCCTGACGAAGTCCAGGGCGAACTTGGCGTCGGTGTACGTCGCGTTGGCGGCGTCCCACTCCGCCTGGGAGTAGCCCGCGCCCAGCGCCTTGTCCAGGACCTCCTTTGCCGAGGCCAACCCCGCCTCGGCGGCGGGGACCCGCTCCTCGATGTCGGCCATGTTGTCCTCGATGTACGCCAGGGCCTCCTCGTCGGTGAGGGCGCCCTCCTGGGAGCCCTCGCCGTGGCAGGTGACGGTGCACGAGTTGGGCATGTCGTACTGGATGCTCTTGGCCGGGCTGACGAGGTACCAGGTGTGGCTGGGGATGTCGTAGGGCACCTCCCTCACCCCCATGGCGGGCATGTGGCAGTCGGTGCAGATGATGCCGCCCATCCAGTGCTCGCCCGAGAGGCCGTCGATGGGGATGGTGCCCTCCACCATCTCCCGCTGGGAGGGCAGGGGCTCCTCCCCCGGCCCCCGGTCGCCGTTGCGGTGGCACTGGACGCAGGTGTCCCACCTGTCCAGCCGCAGGTTGTTCTCCTCGGAGGTGCCGTGCATGTCGTGGCACAGGCTGCACTCGATGTCGTGCTCGGCGGTCTCCAGGGTGGGCTCCTCCCCCTCCTCGGCCAGCCGGTGGTCGGTGGAGTGGCACATAAGGCAGAAGTCCTCCTTGCCACCGGCACCCTGTAGGGTGGCGAGGGAGTGCTCGTGGCGCGACGTCAGGTAGTCGTTGTACTGCTGGGACTGGCCCTTGACGGTCTCGCCGTCGGGGTGGAGGTCGGGCGCCAGGACGAAGAAGTCGGCGTGGACGTCGCCGGGCCGGATGGTCTCGCCCGCGGCGTTCAGGGGGTATCCGGGGGCCGTGCCCCCCACCTTGCCCACGGGGGTCATCCCGGCGTGGCAGTTGCCGCACAGGGCGGAGTCGTGGGTGCGCCAGATGTGATCGACCCGCTCCTTCCCCGTGGAGGCCGAGGCGTGAAGGCTGCCCGGGCCGTGGCATGCCTCGCAGGTCACGCCGTCCTCGGCCCACTCCCCCGTCCACTCGCCGGAGGTGTCGTTGTAGGCGACGACGAAGCCGGCGGTGTGGCACGCGCCGCACTGCAGGTCCCACACGTGGGCCTTGGCCGCCATCTTCGCCGAGCCGTCGGTCTCGTACCACTCCTCGGCGTTGAAGGGAACCCAGGTCTGGAGGGTGTTGGCCCAGGCCAGGGGCAGTATGTAGCGGGTGTTCCCCATCTGGGAGACGTAGACCTGCAGCCAGTGACCGGCGCCCTGCACATGGGTGACCTCATAGACGTGGGTCCCCTCGCCGTCCAGGTCCATGAAGAACCCTGAGGAGTTCTCGATGAGCACCGGCGTCACCGTCACCCCGGGTGACAGCTCGAAGGACGGGTCCGCCTCCCAGTCGGCCACCACGGTGTCCCCCGTGGCGGGGGCGAAGGCGCCCGCGTGTGGGGTCCCCTTCCACATCGCGTGGATGCCGTCGTGGCAGTCGAGGCAGCGGGTCGAGCCCACGTACTCGGCGTCGTCCATGTACGAGTTGTCATCGTCCTGGGCCACGGTGAGGACCGTGAAGGCCAGCAGCGCGGTCATCGCCAGCACCAGGGCGATCCTCATCACCCGTCCCCTGCTGAGCCAGACGTCCACGGTCATCTCCTCAGAAAGGATATCATCGGTCATGGTGTCAATTCGCCTCCCCAGGGGTCATGGGTCTGAGCAATATAAACGGGTTTTGCGGGTCGGAGGGGCTCTTTGCACCGCGATCCCGTGATTCCCGTTTGCTGAGATTCACCAAAGTCCCTGACCATCACGGTCCTCGAACGGGAATCGCAAAATAAAAAAAGATAAATCCATTGTTACCGAATCGGGACTATGCCACAGCATCCCGCAGACACCCTCGCCATGATCCCGGGCCAGGGAGCGACCAGGGCTGGAATGCAAAGGGGCCAACGCACGGTCCACATCGTCATGGCCCCTTTTTCTGGGAATCGAAGAAAATCGAATAAAAATATATATGCGAAGAGCAACATTGTATCATGGGAGCCTAGCTCCTTCAGGATATCGGTCTACGGGGAGAGGAGATGCCCATCCTCTCCGGGCCGGGGGAATCATTATGAACGAGAGTGAGGGAATGGGTCCAGTGGGGACCCCCAGGTCGTGGTCCTGTCCACGCCGTCGTCTGAGACTGGGATGGAACGCGGCAAGACGCGATGAAGGGGCGGGAGTGAGCCAGGTTGGCACGATCCTCCTGGTGGCCATGGCAGTGGCCATGATGACCATCGTGGGGGTCTACGTCATGGGACTGGTCCAGTTCGACGAGCCCGTGCCCACCCTGGAGGTGGTGACCACCAGCCAGACGGACCGGATGCACGCCCACATCAGCCACGTCAGCGATGCTCGCCCCATCTCGGAGTTCAGGCTGCTGGCCCGCGACGCCGATGGGAACATGATAATCTACGACAGCGACGGCGACGCCGTGGGCGACGCGGTGATATCGAACAACCTGGATGACCTCTCCGTCAGGTCGGCCACGGGCCCCATGAGACACCCCCTCGTGTACGTGGACGCGGACGGCGACGGCCGGGTCAGCTCGGGGGACTTCATCACCTTCCGGCACCCCTTCTTCCCTCCCATCTCGCCCTTCGTCGACACCACCCACGGCTACAAGGTGGTGGAGACGGCCCCGAACGGCGTCCACAGGGACTCGAGGATGCTGGTGGTGGCATCCCCCGACACGCTGATGGGTTCTGACATAATGCCCGGGGACACCGTGAAGGTGACGATAGGCAAGGGCGGGGTCGTCCTCCACGAGGTCGAGGGCACCGCGGGCCTGGGTGGCATATGGACCACCGTCATCGACATCCCGATGGACTGGCTCCCGGCCACCTACGGCGACACGAGGATCACCGTGCGCCCCGGCGAGGCGGACGAGTGGACGTTGTTCTACCCCTTCAAGGTGCTGCCGGAGAACCCCGTCAGCAAGGCCGAGCAGGCCTACTACGACAGGCTCAACAACCCGCTGGTGGACGGCAGCAAGGTCGTGCTGGTCCACATTCCCAGCAACACCGTCGTGCTCGAGTTCACGGTGTGACCCCGGCTGGGGTTGCCTCCTCGAGGGTGACGTCGAGGCCCATCGGACCCGTAGACCACGGGCAACCCTTAACCACGACCTGGCCCTTCCCCGACCGCGAGGCGTCACCATGCTGAAGGGCAACCTAGTGGACCTGGAGCTGGTCGAGAGGGAGGACCTCGGCGTCCTCCGCGACTGGGACAACGACGTGGACTTCGTGGGCGAGTTCGAGCCCTTCTCCCAGTCCTCCCTGTCCGACCTGCAGAAGCAGTTCGACGAGAGGGGCGAGTCGGGCTGGTGGTTCGTGAGGAGGAAGGACGGCACCCCGGTGGGCTACGTGGCCCACTGGAAGGCGGCAGGCGGCATCGGCATCGGCTACATGCTCGTTCCCGGGGAGAGGGGGAAGGGCCTGGGCACCGAGGCCGTCCAGGTCCTGGTGGACTACGTCTTCCTCCACAAGGACGTGGTGCGCATCCAGGCCGAGACCCACCCGGACAACCCGGCCAGCCAGCGGGTGCTGGAGAAGGTGGGCTTCCAGAAGGAGGGCATCCGCAGGAAGGCCTTCTTCAGCCGGGGCGTGCACAGGGACACCGCGATGTGGAGCCTCCTGCGGGAGGAGTGGGGAGGGCCGCGGGTGCTGCCGAGAGGGTACGTAAGGAAATAAGACCCTGAACCGCCGGTGTGCTGCTGGCGGCTGTGGCGGTGGCCCTGCTTCACATGAGCCGTGGTGGGCGCGAGGAGGAGTAGGGCTCGGCACATCCCCGGCCCATCTCTAGGTTTATTATACGGGCAAGCCGTTCACGGACGGGGGCGATATCATGGAGTTCATCACCCGATACAGGAACGCAAGACACGACTTCTACCAGTGGAGGGACACGACGGAGACGGTGCACAGGCTCATGCTGGCATTCACCTTCGCGTGCCTCACGGGCCTGGGGGCCTACATGCGGGTGTACACGCCCCTGTCACCCGTGCCCTTCACCGCCCAGGTGTTCTTCGTCCTGATGAGCGGCGCCGTGCTGGGGAGCAGGTACGGAGGCCTGTCCCAGATGATCTACGTCCTCCTGGGCGTGGTCGGCGTGCCCTGGTTCGCCGGGGGAGCCAGCGGGTTCGAGTACATAGCTGGGGCCACGGGCGGCTACCTGGTGGGCTTCGTGCTTGCCGCCGTCCTGGTGGGCACCCTCGTGAACCGGGACCCACGGTCGAGAACGCTGTCTGGGCTGGTGCCTAGCATGATCGTCGGTGTCCTGGTCATCTACGTCGTGGGCGCCACCTGGCTGGCCGTCGTGCTGGGGCTGGACCCATGGCAGGCCATCGCCCTGGGCGTGGCGCCGTTCCTGCTGCTGGACCTGGTGAAGGCGGTGCTGGCCGCCGGGGCCACCAGGCTGGTGACCGAGCGGACGACGGTGTGAGGACGGAACGGGTGAAGGAGCATCGGTCATTCTGCGCCTCAGCCGCGCACCCGCGCGGCCTCGTTGCCAGGACAGGAATGAACTGGTGGGTCAGACCCTACTCGTGGACCACCGTGTAGTTGACGCACAGCTTCCCCCTCTTCGCCAGCACGAACATCCCGTCGTTCATTGGCTCGAAGAGCCGCTCCAACTTGGGGATGGTGTGCCAGGACAGGGAGAGGACCCCCTCCGGCTTGAGCACCCTCCTCACCTCCCCGAGCACCTCCCTGGGCTCGGAGAGCAGCTGGATGATGTCGTAGAGGAGGGCCACGTCCACGGACCCGTCGGGCAGGCCGGTGTCCCGGTCCGTCTTGATGGTGGTGACGTTGGCGAGGCCCCGCTTGCGGACCCGCGCCTCCACCCTCTCGATGGCCAGGGGGTGGAGGTCGACGGCGTACACGTGGCCCGAGGGGTCCACCATGTCGGCGGCGGTGA
>CBDUQW010000122.1:0-8090 GCA_965369625.1 uncultured Thermoplasmata archaeon
GTCCCACCGACGATGACGGCCCCACGCAACAACCGCAGGCGCCCGAGGAGCCCCTCCGCCCCCTCCAGCCCCCGCACCCCGTCCTCGACGAAACGGAGGTACGACAGGAGCACCCTCGCCGACCTTCATCCCGGCGATCACGCCGCCACCTCCCACCTTGGCGCCCGCGCCCACCGTGGCCAGCATCGCCTTCCCCGGCAACCTGGTGCGGTCCAGCAGCATCACCCCCGGCCCCAGCCCGGCCGCCGTGCCCACGCCGCAGTCGGGGCCGAGAATCTCCAAGCAATCCTTCGAAATATATCCAAAATCTATAACATTAATAAGATGGACTTCCAATAAGATGCCAGATGGGGTTGTATCAATTCGGTGGATGTAATCAAAGGAAGGTCTTGGTCATCGTGACCTTCATGATACTGTTCTTTTTGTCAATCCAGCTGACGGACACGACATCCGCGCGCATTACCTATGATGACGTGACCATCAACTGGCACCTCGAGACCATCGACGACAGCAACGATTCCCAACCCGGAAGGACATCCATCGCGGTCGATAACCTGGGTGGGGTCCATGTATCGTACCACGATGATGTCATTGACGGTCTGAGGTATGCGTATCGACACCAGAATGGCTCCTGGTCAACACAGAACATCGACGACACTGGTGTTGGCAACTACAGCGAGATTGGGGTGGATTCGGAAGGAAAGGTGCACATCGCCTACGAAGACCACACCAATGGTTCCCTCAAGTACGCTGTGAAATTGCTCACAGGCGAATGGATAATTGACATTGTCGACCCCGGTCCACGAACGGGTGGGTTCCCCACCCTGGACATCGATGGTGATGATAAGGTCATCATCACCTACCTGGACCGTGCCACCCCCTCCATCAAGATGGCCGTTCAAGATGGTGCGTCCTGGTCCATATCCGATATCATCGTCGCCGAGCATCTATACTGGGGGGAGATCGACCTGGCCATTGACGACAACGGCTCCATGTACATGGTGTACCTGGCGGGCATCCATCCCCGATACCTGCAAGGATACTACGCCCACCGATGGCCGGGGGAGGAGTGGCGCCCGGAAACGGAGCCCTTCACTGAGAGTAGTGTCAACCATCTCAGCATCGCCATCGACGAGAGCGGGCTTCCCACCATCGCCGCCAACGGGGGCCATTCAATACATGTACGATTAGTCAACGGTCGTTGGGTCAACTATCCGTACTTCGAGGAACAGGAGTTCCGAGATTTCGGCGATATCGCATACGATTCCCATGGCGACTACATTATTTGCGGCCAGACCGCCTCCGGCAACCTCCGGTTCGTCCAGAGAACGCCACCCCACCTCATTAGGGCAGGTTTCGTCGATGGCCTGGCGGGCACGGGTCTCTTTGCATCCATGGCCGTGGACCATCTTGATTGGTACCACATCGTGTACTACGACGAGACCAACGGATGGTTGGTCTACGCCACCGATATCAATCGTCCATCGGAACCCCTCGACCTCAGGGCGACCGGGGGGGAGAGGGACATCCTCCTGGAATGGGAGATGCCCACACATCTGGGGAACGCCACGTCCGTCACGTTCAACATATACCGGGACAGGGTGGGCAGAAGTCATTATGACCTTTACGTGACGGGATTAACAGGCACCTCGTTCCTCGACACCGGAGTTTACAACCGCGCTTACTATCACTACTGGGTCGTCGCTGTCAACGGCGCCGGTGAGGGCCAGTTCTCGACCATGGTGTACGACAGGGCCTTCCTATACCCGACCACACCTCAGAACATCACGGCGACGGCGGGTCCCGACAACGTGGTCCTCAATTGGGAACCACCAGAGGACCCTGGAAGATATACCCTCACCGGATACAGGATCCACTGGCGGTCCGGAACGACCTGGAGCGGGATGGGTCCAGAATGGCAGTACCCACTCACCGAATGGAGCAACATAACCGTCGACGGCTCCACCAGGTCCTTCAACCACACGAACCTCTCACTTGGTTATACTTACCATTACGAGATAGTGGCCTTCCATGCTGATGGCGAGGGTGAGATGTCCGAAGACATCTGGGCGATACCCATGGAACCTCCCGACAAGCCAACAGAGCTGGCGGCGTACAGATTAGATGGACGGGTGATCGTCAACTGGACCCGTCCGGTGGATGACGGCGGTTGCAGGCTGACGGCCTACAAGGTCTACCGCGGCACCTCCCATTTCAACCTCCAGCTCCTGACGACGATAAACGGAACGCCAGGTGACTGGAACCTTTGGAACGAGCCCACCCTGGATCTGGTCGACGATGGGACCGTCCCGGAATTCATCAGCGGGGGATGGGGTGGGGATTGGGATTACATCTGTCCGAGAGACGAGTACGACGAGCCGGGCGAGATGGACAACAGCATCACCTACTACTACCAGGTCTCCGCGGTCCAGCTTGCAGGGGAGGGCTCGAGGAGCGACATCCTGGAGGTCCCGCCGGAGGGGACGCCGAACCCCCCACAGGACCTGGAGGTCCAGGTGGTCGACGGTGGAGTCAAGCTCACCTGGAGACGGCCCATCGACGATGGCTCGAACGCCCCTAAGGGTTACGTCATCTACAGGGCCGACGAGAACGGCAACGTGGTCGGGGTTGACATGGTGAGCAAGGCCAATCGTCATTACGTGGACAGGGAACTCGTCAGCAACTCTACGTACACCTACTACGTGAGGGGCGTCAACGACGAGGGACAAGGGATGAGCTCCAACATGGAGGAGGTCACCGTAGGAGTGATCGACCCCAAGGATGAGCCGTCGAGTGTTGATGATGACCGGGAGGCTCTCTATCTATTCATCGGGACGCTAGCGTTGGTGCTGGTCGTTGGTATCATCATCTGGAGGAGAGGAAGGTCCAGAGGGGATCGATAGGACCGATGCCATCCCCTGCGCCTGCCGGCGCTCCAGGACAGGGTCCTTCATGCCGGGACGGGCCGCACGACCCGCCCCGCTCCGTCCCCCTAGCTCTCCCCCACCAACGTCGCCACCATCACCGCCCCCCTCTCCCCCGGTGTTCGGCGAGCACCTCGTTCGCGTTCCTGTCGCACTCGGAGATCCACCCGTTACCCCTCGGGACCCAGACGAACCTGACGTCCTCGAACCCGGCCCTCAGGCGACGGACCTCCGCGAGCATCGGCCTCAAGTGAGGCTTTTTCACCCTCCATGAACCATTGATCTGGTTGATGCAGAGCTGGGAGTCCGAGTGGACCCGCACCCTTCCCCTGCTCCGGACCAGGCAATCCCTCAGGGCCCTGACTATCGCCGTGTACTCGGCCACGTTGTTCGTCCGGCGTCCGATGTAGGCCGCGTCCTCGACGAGCACCTCCCCGGATGCGGGGTCCATGATCACCCAGGCCGAGGCGGCGGGGCCAGGGTTCGTGGGTCCGGCTGCGCCGTCGGTGTAGATGTGGAGAGGGGGGTGCCCGGGTCCCCTGTCCTCCTCGGCCATGGGGGGGTACGGGCGAGGGGGTGGGATATGTATTACGGACGGGACTCGCGTTACGCCCCGGGTCGCTTCGCTCCAGGACACGGTCGCATCCCTGCCGGGACGGGTCGCATGACCCGTCCCGCTCTGTCGCCTCACCACCCCCCCTCCCGTCATCGGTTCAGCCCGACAGGGCCATCTGACGCGAGCCCTGTCGGTCCATCACCTTGCCGTCGTGGGCCCCGGTGGGGCGGGCCGGAATTAGAATCATTACAGCTAAACAGCTCGACCACCACGATGCTTGGGCCTGATCTTCAAGAGAAGCGGCTCCGGAGGGGGGAGCATGGCTCGCAACCCCCTGCACCCTTGCCGTCCCGGATTCTTCGGTCTCCCCCGTCGTTACCAACACTACCACTTCCTGTTAGGGGGGCTCGAACCCGATCCATGAACCGGAGATTCAGAGGACAGTCATCTCGCCGACAGTGTCGCTCACATCGAGCAGGACCAGAGCTGTCATTACCCCCACCCCCGATAGGATATTTCAATATGGGTGGTGGCGATTATTCCAATAAATACGACTCGTAATGAGATTCTATGGTAATCGGAATTAATATTCAAATAATTAATTTTTAATGTGTTGACTTCCGATTGGTAGGTACCTCCAAAACATCGGAGGGTCCGGGTAGATAGTATCAGAGCCGTGCAGGAAGGAGAGCACAAGCCGGTTCCCTTCTCGCCCGCCCCGGGGGACACATTGCCCGTGGCATGGACGTTAGGACGCTCTGAACCTACGCCCTCCGTATAGGGTCCGGGGTGAAGAAGACGGAAAAGCAACATTCAGCAATGGTGGCTCACGAATACGCGAACGGAATTCCGATCCAAGCGGTCGCGTCGAACGCCAACGGGAACGCTACGAGCAGGTCGGTCGAGGAGGGTCGATACCCGAAGCCTAAGGACAACGGGATGTGTTGGCTCCTAGTAGTGCCCTCGATCGGGCCTTGATGATGGGGTTGGTGGACAATGGAGAATCTACCCCCTTGCCATTACCGCTGCATTTGCTTCGTGGGATGCGAGGTCTGCGAGCACCTGGGCCGTCCTTTGGAGACCAATGTCGTGCAGGTCAAATGCTCCATCCTCCTGGGGCTGGGGCTGTGCCCGCGGGCACCGGGAAGGGGGGAACAGTAATGGTCCGGCCAAGGGTCGCGTATCCGTGGATGGCAGGTCAAAGGGACCTGTTTGGATGAGGTACTCGGGGCGGGTCGAGATGCCCACGATGGGTCGGGAGGTCTGGACTTGAATGGTTCTGACGATAGGTTGGAACACCCGTGTCGGAAGTGCGGGGCGTTCGTACCATCAAGGGCTGTGAGGTGCCACCGATGCGGGACGAACGTCAGCACGGAGGAGGACTCCGTCGAGGTCATCCTGTACGAGTTGACGGACCTATTGAGAGACGACGAGGAGGACAAGGGACCGGGCAGGAGTCTCGATGGTGGGGAGATACCCCCGGAGAAGGCCCCGGAGGAGGTGGACAGCGAGTCCGCTAGACCCCGTCAGAAGGTCAGGTACAAGAAGGTGAAGAGATGACCACCAGGACGAGGCACCAGACCTATCGGGACCCGCTAATAGGCCATGGAGTCAGGGGGTGATTACTTAAGGTTCAGACGGTGCAAGCGGTGCGGCGGCCACGCGGCGGCCATCCAGGGTTCCGCCAGCAGGCCGATCTGCATAGACTGCATCGACCAGGAGGGTCCTCCCGTCGAGTACATCTGCTCCATCGCTGGATGCGGGAACCAGCCCGTCATCCTCGCCGTCCTCGACGACGAGGGGGCGCCGACTGTGCTGATGTGCGGAAGTCACCTAAAGACGCTCGAGGGCTCGGTGAGATCCTACATGGAGCTCCCGCCGTGGTTGACCGAGAGGAACGCCTACATAACCGGCGACGGGGACGTAGTGTTCCAAATCGACCTGGGGCCAGAGGACCCTTTACGGGGGTGATGTGCTCGTGGCTGGCGATGAGATGACCGCGCTGGGCGAATGGCTGGACTGCCAGTGTCCGGAGTGCGGATCATGGTTCCCGGTCGTCGAGATTAGTTGTCCCAACTGCGGTGCCGGATCCACCTGTTTGGGCTGTGTCGAGAGGCCGGTCGACGAGGAGGTGGACGCGCTGCTAGACGAGATGGAGACCGAAGGGTCCGAATGGGTCGGGATTGAGGGCCCCCCAGCGCTCCATGAGGAGGCGCCCGGGGTCGAGCCCCAGGATCCTCCCAGGAGAGGGAGCTCCATAGCGAGGAAGCTCCGTTCCCTCTTCATGTGAGAGGTCCATTATGTTGAGGTCGCTGATTCGCAGATTGGAGAACCACAGGTGGTGCCAGAATATGAGGGAGGCACACTACACGTGCAGAAAGGCCCCGAAGTAGGCGCAAATGAAAGAAAGAAAAAAGGGGGGTGGTCAAGCCTATTGCTTGACCACCGTGATCTCCGCTGAAATCGCCACGACTCCGCCTAGAAGGGTTTCGAATTCAAACGTCGTACCTTCGGTTGATTTCGACGGTGGTTTGTAATGGACCTTCACGAGGAGCTTGCTGTCCTTCGACAGTTGCACGTACTCCGCGGGAACGTAGACCGTCACAACGTTGCCCGAGATGGAGATCACAACCTCGTCTTTGTTTCCGATGTTTTCTGCCACGCCGGTGGTCTTGTTGACGATGAATACCTTCGCACCCTCGGCGGTGGGATCATCTGCCCCGGAGGGGTCGGAGTGCGTCCTCACCACAACGGAGGTATCTCCGGAGGCCGTGAAATAGCTGTAGTAGAAGAACCCACCAGGGGATACCTTGCCCGCAGGGTTGACCTCCAAAGTGAGGTCCTCACCATCTCCAGCAAGGAAATCATCCTCATCCACACCGGTAGGCGTGAGTTGAGTGATACCAGGCCTGTTGACCCACACGTAGCTGGTTACCACCACATTCGGGTTCTTTAGGTCAGTGATATCCACAGTCTCCACGTGGTCATCCAGATAGTAGCCAGATGGTGCCTTGGTCTCCTCTATCGTGTAGGTTCCGAACTTGAGGTTCTTCAGGAGGAACTTACCATCAGCCGAGTCTGCGTCAGGCGCCGAGTTGTCGACCACCGTTATCTCCTCGTCGGTAATGTCGTTGCCGACCCGGTCGTGCGTGCGGGTGACCAAGAAGGTAGCTCCACCAAGGAAATTCGCCGTGTGGTCGTACTTCCCCCACCACAGGGTGGCGGAGACATAGGTCTTCGTCACACTCGAGCCACTGTACCCAGATCCGGTAGACGCGGAGAAGGTTCCGACGACACTAGCGAGGGTGAAGCTGGTACTTGCCCCGATGATGACGGTTCCTGGATCGTCGGCGTTGATGGACACCGAGGCCTTTCCACCCACAGTCGTATCGGTATCGACGTCGCCGACGAAGTACGCGCTCGGCACGTTGTCCGACAGGCTGAAGGTCACCTTGGTCCCATCGGGAGCGACGGTCCAGGTCGTGCCGTCCTTGGTGTACTCCACCGTGGCCGTTATCTTGTGTGGTTCAGTGATGGCGTTGGTGGCCGTGGCGGGCGTCAACGTGATGCGCGCGACCCACCAGGTCTTGACCACCGGTTCCGAGTTGTCCCCCTTACCGTCGGTGCTGATCTCCTTGTAGGTTCCAGAATATCCATCGACTATATCGCCTGCGAAACTGGCGGAGACGGTCGAAGTGCCCGGATCGTCGGAGTTGATGGTCACGGTGGCCTCGCCGTTGGCATCGGTGGTCGGCGTGCTGCCGCCCACGAAGTCTCCGACACCGGTACGAGATGCCGTGACCGTCTGGCCGCTGAACGGCACGAAGCCGTTGCCCAGGTCACGCTCCAGGAGGATCGTGAAGGTGTGATCGTTGCCCAAGACGTTGTCACCGGGGTTCTTGATGCTTATCCTCGCGTTGACGTAGGTCTTTACAGCGGGTCCGGAGTTGTCCCCAGTGCTGTCAGTGCTGATCTCGACATAGGTCTCATCGTAATCTGCAACGATCTCGCCCTTGAAACTGGCAGAGACGGTGGAAACGCCTACAACGTTCGAGTTGATGATCACCGTGGCCTGGCCGTTGGCATTGGTTTCCTGCGTGTTGCTGCCCATGAAGAACCCGACACCAGAAAGGGCCGCGGTCACGATCTGGCCGCTGAACGGCACGTAGCCCTCGCCGTCGCCCAGGTCACGCTCGAGGGTGATCGTTAACGTGTGCGATACGGTGATGGCATTGGTGTCGTCCGCCTCGATGGTTATCCTCGCCTTGACGTAGGTCTTCGCCACGTCCGAGTCGCTGAAGCCGGTCCCGGTGGATGCGGAGAAGGTCCCCTCGATGCCGCTGACGCTGAAGCTGGAACTTGCCCCTATGTTCACGGTCCCAGTCTCGTCGGCGTTGATGAACGCGGAGGCGTACCCACCAACAGTCGTATCGGTGTTGATACCGTCGACGAAGTACGCGTTCGGCACGTTGTTCGACAGGCCGAAGGTCACCAGCGTTCCGTCGGGAACGATGGTCCAGGTCGTGCCGTCATCGGTGTACTCCACCTTGGCGACTATCTCGTGCTCCACGCCGATGGCGTTGGTGTCAGTGGCGGGAGTCAGCGTTATG